>JAFZIX010000238.1 GCA_017554135.1 Bacteroidales bacterium
ACATCGTAAATCTCACCGGGGTCTTCGGCTTCGAAAGCGGCGTCGTCGTCATATCCTCCGTTGAGCGAGGCCCAGAGGGTGTTTACCCATAGTTTGGATCCGCTGTCAATGACTTTTTTGCAGCAGTCGCGGACAGCGTCGTTCAGTTCGTTGAAGCATACCTCGTAGGCAAGCGGCACTTCACCGGCCTCCATATACTGGTCGAAAAGGTTTGCCCCCTTTGGAGTAAGAATGTCGATGATGGGCATGTACATCATATTATGCTCATACTCAGCCATTTTGGCATTCACATCCGAAAGCATTTTCTTTCCTTTGATAAGGATCTGGTCAGTCACTCCGAGTTCCTCGGTGATGGCCAGGACCTGGTCGTAGAACTGGTATCCCTGATCTATGTTCACCACGATGCGGTCTTTGCAGACCTCGAGCGCCTCCCGGAGGGTAGGCATCTTGTAAGGAGTCTTCACACCATGCGCAGTGCGGAGATTGAATCCCTTGAGAGAGTCCAGCGTCATGGTGGAGATGGGACCCTTGCCCGTAGTGGTGCGGTTGCAGGTGCCGTCGTGACTGAGCACCAGCACGCTGTCGCTGGTCATCTTGAGGTCCAGTTCCATCACGTCCACGCCCATGCGGATTATGGACTCGATGGCGGGGATGGAGTTCTCGGGATAGTTGCGCCAGTCTCCACGGTGGGCTACCACCACCACATATCTGGAGTTGGGGTTATGCAATTCTGCAACGACCTTTTCCGCCTTGTTGGCGTATTTGGGGCCGCATGCCGCCGATGCCAGGGCGACGAGGGCCAGGGAAATTAAATAAAACCTTTTCATTGTTCGTCAACGTTGTTTATCGATTGCTGCCGGTTGATCTCCGCCTCGCGGAGGATTCTTTCGCGGGTGGATTTGAAGAGACGGTAGCAGAACCATATCAAGAGAATAGTAATGAGTCCGGAGTATGCTGGTGCAAGTTCGGTAGAGAAGGCCAGCGTGTCGTATATTCCGTGCAGCAGCACAGGCAGGAGCCAGACCTTGATGCGGTCGAATTCCGTGGTCTTATGCCAGTCGAAGTGGTTGCGGGAATAGTAGTAGCCCATCACGATGGCGAAGGCGAAGTGCCCGGGCACCGCGAAGATGGCGCGGGTGACGCTGACCTGGAACCATCCGGCACCGGCCGAAAGCACATACATCAGATTCTCCAGGCAGGCGAAGCCCAGGCCTACGGAGGCAGCATATACCATGCCGTCGTAGCGCTCGTCGAACTCCGGGCTGTGGCGCAGCAACAGCCAGAGCATCAGCAACTTGGCGGATTCCTCCGGGATGGCCGCACCGAAGAAAGACACTTTGATGGCCTCTTCGATATCGGACGGCTGCATCACGAACAAACCCAATTTCATCAGCGGCCCGGAAATGAGGGTAGAAACGAACACGGACAGGCATCCGTAAAGGAAACCTTTATAAACCATCCGCTTCGGTTCCGGATTGAAATCCTTGCTGTAAACATAATACAACAGAAGGATTCCCGGAACAATTGCGGCTGCTAGAATTATCCACATGGTTTAATGGTATCAAAAATGTGACATCCCCCCAACGGAGAGATGTCACAAATATAAGAAAAAAGCGCAAGATTACTTTGCTTTCAGGCGGGAGTACCAGTTCTGAAGAACAAAGAACGCTTGTTTTTTCTCACCCTTGTCGGAAACTACGCCCTTGCGGTTGAAGTCGTCCTGGATTCCAGTGAGGGCCCGTCTGGGCGAACGGAAATCCTTGAGCACCCAGGGGGTGGTGCCGGCCAGGCCGGGCATCCTTTCTTCCATCATACGGATGTTTCTTTTGTAACATTCGGCCATATATTCCTCCGTGAAACGCTCGCTCACGGGGCCGTGATTCCCGTAAAGGGCTCCGGCACCGAATTCCGAAATGAAAACCGGCTTCACCTGATCGAAGGTCCAGCTGGTGAGGTCGCAGTCGTCCAGCGAGCTGCTGTACCATCCCTGATACTGATTGAAGGAAATCAGGTCCGTGTATGCCAGGAGAGGGTCGTCCACGGTGAAAACGTTGGGGCCCTTGCGGGTTTTTTCCATCGCAGCGCTGACCAGCCTTGTGGGGTCGAGTTCTCTCGCCCGGGCGATCAGCCTGGAGAGGAACAGGGTCCTCGCTTCCGAAACCGGAGTCTCGTTTGCAACGGACCACACCACGATGTTGCAGCGGTTGATATCCCTCGTTATCATCTCTTCCAGCTGATTGACGGCGTTCGCATAGGTGGCAGGATTCGTCCAGGATATAGTCCAGTATGCGGGGATCTCAGACCAGACCATCAGGCCCATTTCCTCCGCAAGGCGGACCATGTCTTCGTTATGGGGATAGTGGGCCAGCCGCACGAAGTTGCAGCCGAGTTCTTTCGCCCATTCCAGCAGTTCCCGGCATTCATCCACGGAAGTGATGCGGCCGGAATTGTGGGCAGACTCTTCGTGAATGGAGATTCCGCGGCAGAAAACAGGTTTTCCGTTCAGCAGAATCTTGTCCCCGTCGGTTTCGATGTAGCGGAAACCTATCCTGTCGGAGACATCGTCTCCCGCAATAGAGATTTGCACATCGTAGAGTTTAGGTTTTTCTGGCGTCCAAAGTTCGGGGCGGGCCTTTGCTTCAAATCTGGCCACTCCGTTCGCATCAGGAATCACAGTCGCGTTCACGCCCAGTTCGGGAATGGCTATAGTGACGGGGTTGCAGCCGCCGTCCAGACGCACCTGCCCGTAAATCCTGCGGACCTCCGGCTGTGGCTTCCGGCCCTTCTTTGCCTTCCCGAGCACGGTCTTGTCCAGTTGGATGGAATAATCACGGATGAAGGTTGCCGGCACCTCGACTATCTTGACGCTGCGGGTAATGCCGCCGTAGTTCCACCAGTCGCAATTGTCGGTAGGGATACCGTCCTTCTGGCGGGTGTTGTCCACCAGCACCACAACCGAGTTCCTGCCGTCCCTGAGACGCCCTGTAACCTCGATATTGAACGGGGTAAAACCTCCCAGATGTTTTGCCACGCGTTTGCCGTTTATGGCCACGATTGCGCTATAGTTGACTGCGCCGAAATACAGGAAATAGCGCATGCCATCCTTCGGTGCAAAATCAAAGGCTTTCCTGTACCATATGTTACCTTCATAGTAGTAGAGTTTTTCATACTGTGTGTTCCAGTCCCCCGGCACGCGGAGTTCCGCCGCACGGTCGAAACTGTATTCTATGAGTTTGGTGCGGTCGTCGTCAAAACTCCTGTCGGCGAAGAACGAGCCCGCATCGGAATGGGGCACCTGATGGTAATTGTGATATCCCAGTTTATAGGGATCCACCAGAAACTTCCACTGTCCGTTCAGTGAGGTACAGTTCCTGCCGTCAATGTTAATAATCTGCGGATACGGGGCATCCTCCCCGGCAAATACGGGCAGTGAAAATGCCAGCATGGCGGCAATCAGGCCAAATGTCGCTATTTTATTCATCGAAGTATTTTATCAGTCTGCATGTTCGGTCGTTCAACTGCTTCATCGCATCCAGCAGCGGCGGATAGGGCTCGAAATTCCACTTTACCATTCCCTTGTTCGAGTCGCGGTTGGACGGATCCGAATGTTTATCCTCCGGATCATTATCCATATACTTGAACCAGTGCCATCCCACGCAGCATTTGCTTTCCAGCAACTGGAGGCAGAAGTTCTGGTAGAACCATCCTCTTTCTGCCTGGGTATGCACGTTCCAGCCGGCTCCCGTGACGTTGGGCAGGTCGGAATCTTCTCCCTTGGTGTAGAATTCCGTCACCATGAACGGCTTCCCGGACCACTTGCCGAAGTTGGTAATCTCCTCCATGTCGGGAGTCCAGCGCTGGTAGTGGTTGACGGAAATGACGTCCATGTAGCGGCCGGCCACCTCGAACATCGCCTTGTTGTGGAGTTCCTCGCGCCACTGGTTGAAGCGGCAGCCGAGATAGAGATGGTTGGTGTCGTACTTGCGCAGTGCGGCGGTCACCTTGGAAAGATAGGTTTCCAGGTAGAATGCAGAGAAGGCCTCCCTGTCTTCCTGGGTAATATCTTCCACGCGGGCCTTCTTTCCCTTCCTCTCCTCGAACCACTTGCGGACCGCAAGATATGCGGGTTCGTCGTGGGCGAGCAGGGTAAGATGCCGGTCGAGGGCATCGTTCACCCAGGGAATCTCGTTGTCGGTGAAGTACCCCACCAGCCAGGGATCATCCTTGTAGGTCTCAACCTTCTTCAGTTCGCTCTCGACGAACTTGTCGAATTCCGGGTCGAATACCATCGCCAGGTCGAAGCGATAGTTCTGCCATCCGTGCTGGAGGTACTTGCCGCCGAAACGGCGGATATGAACCCCTTTGTAGCGGCCCATGGGGCTCACGATGACGGTGTAGGGCATGGGCTTTTCGCTCCTGCGCACCTCTTCGACGGAAGACCAGGCGCCAAGGCCGTTGAAGCCCAGGCTGCGAAGGTGGTCCATCTCTTCCGCGGCCCACTTGTCGCGGGTGCCGTACTTATCTTCCAGGGCCTTCTTCTGCCTGTCGGAATGGCCGATGGAGAATACGGCTACGCCTTTGAAGAAATAAGGATGCCCGGCAGGATCTATCAGCCACCAGCGGTCGCCGATTTTCTGCGTGCGAAAGAATCCCGTCGCCTCGTAGGTGGCGTTGGTCCATCCGCCATACTCGTCGGTTGCGGGGTCGGTCTTGCGGAGCCTGAACTTGGGAAGACGGTCGAGTGTCCGGGTAGGATAACTCTTCCATTCCTTGACCGTGGCGTTCTTGCGGGTCTCCACCTGCCGGTATTCCTGGGCCCCGGCGTGCGTTGCCGCCAGGGTCAGGACTGCCAAGCAGACGACTGCTATCTTATTCAACGAATTCGATATCATCGAAGTAAACATCTTTGCCTGCTTTACCATTGTTGTTAAAGTCAACGAATACGCGGAACTGTACCTGGTTTGTCTGGCTGAGGTTGTTTACGTCGGCGCTATATTTCGCTGAAGTGAAGTCATAGACGAAGACGTTCCAATCATTGGTCTTGATTGCAGCATTCCAGGCATCCAGAGTCGGAGAACTGGTGTTGAATTCAATTCCATTGATGATGGAAGGAGTGCTCTTGGTACTCTTGTTATCTTCCTGCAGGAGAGGGGTAAATCCGGTTTCGCCAATATAGATCTTTACCCTGATCTTGGTGTAGGCGGATCTGTTGGGCACTTCCGTCGTGGCATCAGGGAAGGTGTTGATCTTGAACTTGAAGTAACCGGAAGAAGTATTGGTCATCATCGAGCCCTTGTCCACAAGCACCTTGTCGCTCGGGTTGGTGCTGGTCTTGTACGGGTTCTCAACCACCTGCAGGATGCTTACGCCTCCCACATTGTTGCCGATGTAGTAAGAACTCTCGCCCAGTGCCGTGCTCTCGAAATCATCAAACAGCAACTTCTTCTCCGTCTTCTCTGTCACGGTCAGCGTCCAACTCTTTTCTGCCTTCTCTCCCTCGCTGTTGGTGACGGTGGCCGAAATGGCAAACGTCCCCTGTGCGGAACAGGTATATTTGAAGGAGGACTCCGTTCCCTTTTCGGTGCCGTCCACCTTCCAGGAATAAGTTGCGCCGGTGGCGCCGTGCAGGATGGTGGTAGAGAAGGAGACCTCATCTCCCTCCATGGCCGAGATCTCGGCTTCGGCGGGGCTGAACGTGACCTCCAGAGGCATATCCTTGACGTTGACGGTCCAGGACCTGGAAGCGCTCATGCCGTCGATATTGACGCCCTTGTATTCAAGGGTATGCGCGCCGATTTCCTCTTCCTTGAAGGTATAGAAAACTGTGGTTTCCGTGCTGATGACATTGTTGTCGAGTTTCCACTCGTGAACCGTGCCCTTGTCGCCTCCGGTGACGGTCACCGCGACTTCGATGGGGGTTCCTACCACCGCATCGACCGTGTAACTGTCTTCGGAGAACGTGACGACGAGAGGAATTCCGTTCACGGTGACGGTGTAGTCTTTGGTCACCTTCCCGAGGTCGTTCGCGGCCTCGAAATGGACTTTGGACACACCGATCTTGGTGAACCTCCAGGTTACGGAAGGAGTGCCGGCGACCTTTTCGTCGTCAACGGTCCAGACTGTCTTGACGTTAGTCCCTTCGACGATATCGGCCTTGAACACAACCGCGCTGTCCACATCTACGGAGAACGCTTCTTCATTTATGGAAAACTCTATTTTGGGGGCCGCAGGGGTGGTCTGTGTTCCTTCGTCGTCCAGCCCCTTTTCGGTGCAGGATGCAAAGGCCGCCAGCAGGCTCGCCATGAGTATTACTTTATATTTCATAACTACTTGAAGAATTCAATATTATCAATGTAAACCGTACGGTTGTTGGTGGCCTCGTCGCTACCGGAGATATTGCTTCCAGCCTCAGTATAGAGCATACGGAAGACAATGTTCTTGGTATTGTCGAAGGTCTTGCCTTCGGGCAGCCTGTATTCGAGCACTTCCCAACTGTTGTTGAACTTGGGAGGAGTTACGGAAGGATACTTGGTGCCGCCATGGTCGATTCTCGGATAGTACTTGTTGTTGCCGATATGCACCATGAAGCGTATGCCGGAGTATTCCGAGACATCAAACTCCTTGGCAGAGAGCATAACAGGGCACTTCATAGTGAAGTATCCGGAGGTGCCTCCGCTGCCGTAGACCTTGTCGCGCAGGCAGTAGTCGCTGGTGTTGATGCCGGTCTTGTCGGGATTCTCCACGATTTCGATACCGGGCTGGTTTTCTCCTGTATTGAACCAGGAACCGATGGCGCCCGTCTCGAAGTCGTCGAACAGCCGGCCGGTGGAGGTTACGGTTATCTTCCAGTTACGTGAAAACTTCTCGCCTTTGGCGTTTTCGGCCTCATAGCGGAGCTGGAACTCGCCTCCGGAAACGAAGTAGTTCGAGAACTCGGCGGTTTCACTCACCAGCACATCATCCAGATACCACTTCTGCTGCAGTCCGGTGGTGCCGAAGAGAGGATTGGCGGTGATAGTCAGGGTCCTTCCGGCCAGAATTGCTATGATTTCGTCGGTGATGGAGAAGGATACCTCCAGCGGACGCTCCTGCGCCACTACCTGGAAGTCCTTTTCGTACACGCCCAGGGTATTTGAACCACGGTAGTGGACCGCATAAGTGCGGGCCTCCTTCATCTGGTATGTGCCGAAGAAAGCCTCATCTCCGAGCACCACGTTGTCTACGCTCCACTCATGAACCACATCGCTGCCATGTTCTACGATTGCAGCCACCATAATATATTCGAGCTGCAGCCTCGTGACGGTAGTGGAATCCCCCACGGAGAGGCGGATGGAAAGAACGTCGCTGACGTTTACGGTGTAGGTGTGCGACACTGTTCCGGCACCGTTATGCGCCTCGAAACGGACAGTGTATGTGCCGGGCTGATCGAACACGTAATCGAAAGTCTGCGAACCGGAAACAAGAACGTCGTTGATATACCAGCCGACGGATACCTTGTCTCCCGAGACCACGCTGGCACTGAAAGAAACCGGTTCTCCTACCTGTGCGGCAATAACGTCGGATGCCATTGTAAAGTTGACTTCCGGCGCCTTGTATTGCACGGGCTGGGCCTCTTCGTTGTTGCAGGACCACATGGCGGCAGCAATTGCAAGGGCTAATATCGAATATTGGATAATATGTTTCATACCCTCATTATTTATCATAGAATTTGGCGAGATTATAGATGGTTTCATTGATCTGGCGCATCTGGTTCAGCAGCACGTCGTAGCGGGTGCAGTCCCACTGGACTATTCCCTTGTTGGAATCGACGTTGGAGGAATCGGCCCCGGTGTTGGTGGGATCGTTGTCCATATAGGTAAACCAGTGCCAGCCGACGCAGACACCGCTCTTTATGAGTTCGTTCACGAAGTTCTGGTAGAAGAGTCCGCGGTCGTTCTGGGTTTTGACCACCCATCCCGCTCCGGTTGTGTTCCCCATTCCGGAATCAATTCCTTTGGTGTAGAACTCGGTGACCATGAACGGTTTTTCGGACCAGGCCGCCCAGTTGCGCATAGCCGTCTGGTCCGGCTGCCATTTCTGGTAGTGATTGATGGAAACCACATCCACGTACTTGCCTGCCACCTTGAACATTTCTTCGTTCACAAGTTCATAACTCCACTGGTTGAAGCGGTCGCCGAGGAACAGGTGGTTGGGGTCGTACTTCTTCAGGGCTGTGGTCACTTTCTGCAGATATACCTCATAGCAATAAGCGATAAAGGCCTTTTTATCGGCAGCGGTCGCATCGCTGATAGTGCAGCCGGTCTTGCCTTTGCGGGCATCCAGCCACTCCTGGGCCTTCTGGTGATTGACGTGCGTCGAGGGCCATTTGGTCAGGCAGCGTTCGAGTGCATAATCTTTCCAGGGGATTTCGTTGTCGATGAAATATCCTATCAGGTACTTATCGTTCTTGTAGGTGGATGCCTTTGCGATTGCGGACTCGACCGCGGAGTCGAAGCCGGAGTCGAACACCATCGCGAAATCGTAGGGATATCCCTCCCAGCTGGTGGCGCCTTTGTAGGCATCCGCTTCCTTTCCGCTTGCCTTGAGACTGCCATTATAGTTGCCCATGGGGCTCAAAATAACGGTATAGGGCATGGGTTCGGGGATGTTCTTTACAATATCCACCTGCGACCATGCACCAAGCGAATTGAAGCCGTTCTCCCGCAGGAAAGAAGTTTCCGCCTTCGCCCAGTTGCTGTTGCTGCCGAACTTGGTGGTGATGTTTTCTTTCTGCCTGGCGGAACTGCCCGGGCTGAATACGGCCACACCCTTGCTGAGAAAGATGTTTCCGAGGGGATCCACCAGCCACCAGCGGCCTGCCGCCTTCTTCACACGGAAATAGCCGTCCGGATTACCCAGATTCATCAGCACCCATCCCCCGTATTTATCCGTTTCCGGATCGGGCGAGGGCGAGAATCCCTGGATGCAATCCACGGTGTAGGCCTCGTAGGTAGTCCACGAGGTGGTAGTGACCGATTTCTTGCATTCCACCTTGTACGGGGGCAGCGCCGTCTGCGTGCCGGGGTCTTCCGTTTCTTCGACGGGATCTACCCAGGGAATGAGAACGTCCTCTTTATTCCCGCCGCAGGCCGCGAACAGGCAGATTGACGCAAGGAAGAATATGCGGTATATGCTACTCATAATGACTGCTGTTTTCATCCTGCCACTCGTTGACGCCGTCCCTTATGCGGTTGCGGAAGGTGAGCGTATCGTGGGCGTGGATGGTATCGGTGCCGGAACTGTATTTGTAATTCAGGACTATCTTCCTGTCTTGCAGGAGTTTGCTGCGGAGGAAGCGGCTTTCGCCGTCCGGCTGCACGTCGTAGGTGGCGCCGGGCACGGAGGATATCACGATAGTATCATCTGCGCCGAGCGACAGTTTCATCTGTGCTGCAGCCCCGTTGAATCCTGATCCCACAGCGTTTGCCGTGAGAGAGAAAGGCTCTACGGTTGTCAGCGTCCATACGAGGTTTTCCGCCTGGGGGATGGCCGTAGGATAACGGTCCGTGCGCACCAGGGCGCCGCCGGCATCATAGACCTCGGAGTATCCCCCGTGATACCAGTTGCCGAAGAGCATGTTCTCGTAACGGACACCTATGACGCTGTATTTCCTGTCTTTCATTACCTCCGTGCCGTTGCCGTCGGTTATAACCAGAGGCAGGACCTCCTTGGGATAAACGCGGCCGGCATCGGCAAGGAATGCGGCGGAGTCCACCTTTACCACCAACTCTCCAAGATGGCTGCCCTTGCGGATAATCACCTCGCCGGAATTGCCGGAAGCGGATTCAAGGTCATACAGGCTGGCCGGAAGAGCGCTTATGGAAGGAACGTTCTTCATCAGGTTTGCTATGTATGCAAATGTGTGACCCTTGAGCATGCTATAGGTATCCTCGTTAACCAGGGAATAGTCGACGCCTATGCTTATGCGCCTGGTTTTGTCGTTGGAGATGGTTCCTCCGAGGGCTACACCCGTAGAGAATTTCATCCCTTCCCCCACTATCAGGCTGCGAACATCGGTCTGATTTGCAAAGCCGCACGCGACGGTGGAATAATCTCCCACATAGTCGTCGTAGCACGAAACCGCGCAAAGAGCAGCGAGTGTAAATATAACGATTCTAAGTTTCATATTCATGTCCTCCTGTTATCTTGTCCAGCTTTCCCATCCCTCGTTCTGCACAAGTCCGGGCACGTTCAGCATTTCCTTATATGGAATGGGGAGCCATGCCGATGTGAAAGAACGGGTCTCGATAACTGTGGAATAATCGTAGGTAAAGAATCCCGTAGGCAATTTGGTAATTGTGGGGCGGTAGAGCGTCTTGTTCAGGTCTGCAAGAGACGTGCTCCAGCGGCGCAGGTCGAAGAACCAGGTTCCTTCGAATGCCGTTTCAATGCGGCGTTCGTTGCGCAGGAACTTGTCGAAGGCCTTCTCTCCCATAAGAGAAATGCGGTCGAGGTAGGGGTCGTCTTCGATGCCGTCTTCGCCGTCGTAGGTCTTGCGGCTGCGGAGCCAGGAAATCGCCTCTTTTGCAGTCAGTCCCTCAACATTGCCGAGCGGACCGGCAATATGGTTGGCGGCCTCAGCGTAGCAAAGCACCATGTGGGTCCAGCGGATCAGGAACTTGCTGTGAGGCATGCGCCCGACACTGCTTTCCGACCAGTTGAGGCCCTTGTAAACGAACTTCTTGATATGGTAGTTCGTGCGGGAGTTTTTCCCGGAGGTCTCTGCCTCATCCTTGCCGCCCTCCCAGTTCTCAAAGACATAGGTCCTGCTGGAAGCACCGGTGGTGATAGTGCGGTTGTTGTAGAAGATGTTGCTGTAGAAGCGCGGGTCGCGGTTCTGGTAAGGATCCTGGCTATCGTACGCAAGGGTGGGAGATTCCCCGAGGGGATATCCGTCCGCCATGCCAAACGCATCCACGAAATCCTGGGTGGCGCCCATGGTGCCGTCTCCCTGGAATCCGCCGGGATAGAACATCTTCTCCATCGCCTCGGAGCCCGAGTTGTAACGGGAACCGAAGACGATTTCGGGGCTGTTCGGATCGAACCAGTTCACCGCGTTGCGGCGATTGAATCCTCCTGCCACGCCGGCATCCACGTCCTTCTTGTAATCCATCACCTGCTTGGCAAACTTGGCAGCATTCTGCCAGCGCGTAATATCGCCGGTGGGGTTGAAGCGGGGGCTGGCCCAGGTCTGGTAGACTAGAGCCTTGATGGCCACCGTGGAAATGCCGTCGATGCGGCCCCAGTTGCGGGAGCCGAGCACCGTCAGGTCGTTTGCGTTGGC
This sequence comes from Bacteroidales bacterium, assembly GCA_017554135.1. Lineage (GTDB taxonomy): Bacteria > Bacteroidota > Bacteroidia > Bacteroidales > UBA932 > Cryptobacteroides. Next base: position 11,324 of record JAFZIX010000238.1, read on the forward strand.
CACCAGGAAGTCCCTGTGGGCGATAGGCAGATACTTGAAAGCAGAGTCGCAGTCTGCAATAATCTGCTTCACGCACTCATCGTAGGTATTGCGGGTAAAGCCGTTGCTCCAATCCTTGACAGGTTCGGTGAGAATAGGGAAACCAAGCAATTCACCGTTGGTCCCGCGGCCTCCGAACTTCTGCAGCAGATCCCACTCGAACCATGCGCGAAGTGCATAGGCTTCCCCCCAGAGCATGTTCACCAGGAGAGAATCCAGGCGCTTGTCGAGCATGTAGCGTATCTTCTTGCCGTTCCCGTCCTTCAGGAAGAGGTTCGTGTTGTAGATTCCCTGGTAATCCCTTGTCCAGTAGGTCTGGAAGGGATAATTGTCGGGGGCGTTGACGCCTATGGCCATGCGGCTGACGGCATCGGTCTTGGACGTGCGCACTGCATTGTCGGTGAGGCAGTCCATGTATGCACCCTCATTATTATTATAGTTGGTGGAAATCCACTCATAGCACTCTCCTATCAGGCCCTGCATGGTGGTAGGGCTGGAAATGACATACTCTTCGTCGCGGATTGCGGAAGGATATGGATCCAGGAATCCGTCGCAGGAACCCAGGGCAACTGCCGCCAGCGCGGCGACCGCCGCCATTTTTATCATGTTCTTCATCGTCGTATCCATTAGAATGTCATTTTCAGTCCGCCCACGAAGGTCTTCATGAGAGGATAGTTGGTAAGTCCGGAACTCAGTGCCTCGGGATCCACATCTTCGATGCCCGTCAGGGTGAGGAGATTGTTCGCCCGGCCATAGATGCGCATGCCGCGGATCACTGTGCCCAGCCTTGCGGGAAGCGGGATGTTATAGCCGATTTCGAGGCTTTGGATCTTGAAATAGGAACCGTCTGCAATCCAGCGGTCCGATGCCTGGAAGTTGTTGTTGACCTTGTTGTAGGTCAGCCTCGGGGCAGCCGGATTGTTGATGTTCTGCAGGACGTAATTCGAATAGTTGGAGTCGCCCCAGCCGTTCCAGAAGTAACTGTTGGTGAGAGCGACGTCGCAGAAGGCGCGGAAGGTGCCGGTGAGGGCAAAGTCGAAGTGCTTCCATGCCAGGTTGAGGTTCAGCGCACCGATAAGTTTCGGGGTAGAATCTCCTATCACACAGGCATCGGAGGAATCGATGTAGCCGTCTCCGTTCATATCCTGATATTTGAAATCTCCGGCCTTGAGTTCATCGTCGAACAACTGTGGAATTGCCCGGGTTTCGGCATCGGTGGCAAACTGCCCGAGATACTTCAGGCCCCAGATCGCCGTTGCGGACTTGCCCACGCGGGTGCGGTAGGGCTCCGCATAATCCAGTTCATCGGCCTTCAGAATCTTCGAAGTCTGGCTGGCAAGCCATCCTCCCACCGAATACTCAAGCGCCCCGGCGCGGTCTTTCCACTGGAATGAAAGTTCCAGGCCGCTGCGAAGGTTAGTGTCGTAGTTAGCGTAGTAGGATCCGGTTGAGATGCCTGCCACCAGCGGCACGGCGTTGCTCATCTGGGTGATGATGCCGTCCTGCACAAAGGCATAGGCCGTCATGGAAAGGTCCAGCCTCTTGCCAAGGGCGGTGAGGTCGAATCCTCCGGATACCTCCTTACGCTTCTCCAGCCTCAGGTCGGGGTTGCCGAGCATGTTGACGTAGGTCCTGTTTACATTGGCGCTGGAAGTGCTGCCGAACCACTGGTTGGTGGAATACGGGCCGAACTTCTGTCCGCTATTGTTCCAGGAGTAGTTGTCCACGTCCCTGTTCGCGCTGGTGCGGGAATCGTAGTTCAGGCTGCTGAGCTGGGCGCGGACTTTCAGGAAGTCGATGCCGCTTATGCCACGCAGGAATCCTTCTTCCGAAACGATCCATCCGAAACCTATCGAAGGGGAGAATGACCAGGCATCCAGCAGGGAATAGGTTCCGTGCTCATTCAGCGAGGCCCGGGCGATGTAGCGGCCCTTCCAGATATAGGATCCGTTGAGGCCGTAGTTTATCTCGCGCCTGTGCTCGGTGATGAACTTCTGGCTGCGCTTGGTAATCATGTAGTCTGCCGACAGGGCGAGGTCGTGATCCCCGAACGTGCGCTTCCAGCCCACCTTCTCCACGAAGTAGAAGCGGTTCGAATAGTAGTCGAGCAGTTTGGCTTTGCTGGACATCTCTTTTACGGAGTGGCTGGAACTCTGCACCGGCACCATTGTGGGGTTGCCTTCGGCGTCCAGGGCCTCCGTGAGCATGTAGGCCGCATAGTCCTCCGCCTGCCCCAGGCGAACCAGGTTCGTTGAACCGTAGGCGGCGTAGGTGCTGGACTTAAGGCCCTTGGTGATGAACGGAAGGTCGGTGTCCAGGCGGAAATTGAACAGTGCGTTGCGGATGGTCTCGGTGTAGCCGCCGTTCTCCAGAATATTCGCTATAGGGTTCTGCGTGTACTGGGAACTGACTGCATACCAGGGGAATTCAAGCTCGTCCGAATTGTCGGCATAGACCGGGAAGGCATTCTGGGGGATAGTGTTGATATCGCTCAGGATGTCCGGCAGTTCTATGGCGCTGAGGGTGGTGTTCGAGGATGCGTCGGTGCTGGTATAGTTGGCGGAGTATCCGTAGTTGTTGGATTTCCTGATACCTATCGACGAGATGATCCCGAACGCCGCCTTGATATAGCGGTTCAACTTGATGTCCAGATTGCCGTGCAGATTGACATTGCTGTAATCGGCCTCGGGACCGACCTTGTAAATGTCATCCTGCCCGGTGTAGCCGAGGAATGCGTAGTATTTCACGATGTCGTTGCCGCCGCCGGAAGAGATTCCCGCCTTGCGGTAAGACATGGTATTCTTAAGCATCATCGACTTGAAGTCGACGGACGGATGCTTCAGGTCGTACGGATCACCTTTTAGGTACGCGTTGACATCCTCCTGCTTGTAGAGCGGGTTCAGGCCGCTGTTGTTGCGGGCAAGGTTGTTCAACTGGGCGTACTGGGCCGCGTTTACGAACCCGGGCATGCGGTCGGTAACGTTCACTCCGCTCTCGAAGTTCACGTTCAGGTACCGGTCGTTGTATGCCCCGTTTTTGGTCTTGATATAGATGATTCCGTCGGCGGCGGTAGGGCCGTACATGGTCTTTTCAAGACCGTCCCGGACTATGGTCACCGATTCTATCTGCTCGGGATCCAGCGGGATTTCGTTGATCTGCACGGGCACATCATCCACCACGTACATTACCTGACGGCCGCGGGCAGATACGGAAATCGCCGTTGCCGCGCCGTACTGGCCTATGTGCTCGAGAGGACTGACTCCGACCTGGCCATAGTTCTCGCGAACCTCGACGCCGGGCAGGATGCCTGTCAGCGAATTCCTGATATCCGCCGAAGAATAGCGGGCGAGACCGTCCCCGTCAACAGTGACGGTGGAGCCCACTGAATAGCGCTTCTTCAGAGTTGTATAGGGAAGGACTATGTCGTCTTTGTCGCCAGCGAAAAGCACGTCCGGCACAAGGACCACAGAGTCAGAATCCACCAGCACGCTGGCGCGGATGTTCACCTCCCTGTATCCGTCGCAGGATACGCGGACAATGTCGGTCACGGAGCAGTTCACGCTCACGCGGCCTTCCGCATCTGCAACATAGTGGCCCAGGCCTTCGCCTATCGTGACTTCCGCCATCGGAACAGGAGTTCCGGCGGCATCCACGACAGAGAACTTCACGGCCACCTGCTCCGCAGATGCTTTCTTCTGTGCAAACGCCGGGGTGGTGAGAGCGAGAAGCATGGCAACGCCCAGAAAAGCGTTTCGGAATATATTTACTGTATTCTTCATTTTCTTTTCCGATTAAGTGTTACCAGTCCATCTTGGGAGTATAGTTCGACATCTTGAGCAGGTCGCTGTCCTGGAAACGGAACCAGTACATGCCGTCGTTCTTCCACGCAATCTGGCGATTGGCGGGCAGGGCGAAGCGTTCGTACTTGAAGCCTGTGGGATGCTGTGAAGATGTGGCCACTTTGGTGGCGCGCATGCCATAGAGAGTGGATCTGCCGATTTCGGGAGCATCCTTCCAGCGGCGGATATCGCAGAAATAGTGATTGCCTTCGAAGCAGAGTTCCACGGTGCGCTCGTTCTTAATGCGGTCGCGGAAGACATCCTTGGAAGCGCAGTACTCGGCCAGCACGGCGGGCATCTCCACCCTCTCGCGGACGGTGTTGATCGCCTCGACGGCGGAAAGTGTCGCGGATGCGGACTTCCCGTCGGGCCCCCAGGCCTCGTTCGCCGCCTCAGCATAGTTCAGGTAAACCTCTGCAAGGCGGATGATCGGGTCTGTGAGGATGACGTTCTGGTTGCCCTTGTTGGAAAGGGCTCCGGTACGCTTGCGCTCGTAGTAGAAGGTTTCCGAAACACCGTCGGATGCGCTCTGGGGATATGCCAGCAGCGATCCGCTCGGCTTCGAGCCATCTTCATTTATATAGATGGATGCCGGGGAGTAACCCTGGAAGGTGCAGCCGTTGTAAACCACCGCGTTCTCGAAACGGGGATCCCTGTTGGAGTAGGGGTCCTGCTCGTTGTACTTGCCTGCGGCAGTAGCAGCGGCGCGCTGGGCCTCTGTGTTGAGGGGATATCCGTCCGCCGTCTCGAACTTGTCCACGAAGTTCTGGGTAGGGCACTGCGAAGAGGCGTAGGCGTTGTTCGAGAAAGGATAGCCCACGAACGACTGTATCGTTGCCGAATTGTAGTTGGTGGTGCTTCCTGTCGAATATGCCCACAGCTGCTCGTTGGTGTAGCGGTTGCCGTAGAAATTCTTGGAGTAGTTCGCCTTGCTGAGCAGAACGTAGCCGTTCGCGAGGGCCACATTGAGGGCCACTGCGCTCGCCTCGGCGGCATCTTCCCAGCGCTTTACATCCCCTGAAGGGTTGTTGAGCGGGCTTGCGGCATAGAGGAGCACGCGGCCCTTCATAGCAAGGGCGGTGGCGCCGTTCGGTTTGTCCTGATTTGCATCCGCAAGATTGCCTGCGCCGGTGGCAGGATCGCGGCGGACGACTCCGGCCTTGTCGAAATATTCGTAGGCGGTCTGGTAGTCCGCTGCACACTTCTTCAGGAATTCGTAGTCATCCTCCGGAGTGAGATCCCACTCGTCGTTGGCGCCCAGCACCTTATCTACATAAGGGATGGAGCCGTAGAGACGGAAGAGTTCGAAGTGGCAGAATGCGCGCACGAAGTAGGCCTGGCCGATGAGGTCGTTGCGCTCGGCCTCGGTGCAGTCCTGGATCTGGTCGGCTTTGTCGATGGCCATGTTGCATACACGTATGCACTTCCAGGAATTGGGGACCTTGGCGTTGTTGGGATAGTTGGAGTCCGCGGTCATGTATCCAATCACCCAGGTGGCGTCGGAGCCATTGCCGAGTTTGATGGACTGGATCCTCTGGATACGGGTCTTGTCGCACATGTCGGTGAGTTCCTCAAGGGTAACCTTCTGGCTGTTCATGCACCAGTGGAGAGGATAGTGGCAGCGGATATTGAAGTTGGATCCTCCGTAAACGGAGTAGAAGTAGTTCTTGAAGTTGGCGTACTTGCTGAAGACCTCGGTCTCAGAAAGACCTGCGTCCGGAGCCTTGTCCAGGTATTCGTTAAGACAGCCCGTACCGCTGAGCATCGCCAGTGTGAGAATGAAGAGTTTGAAAATCTTTTTCATGTGCGGGGTGTCTTAGAATGTTAATTGAAGGCCGAATTTGACCGTGCGCATCTGGGGATACTCGCCCCAAACCAGGTACTTCTGTTCCGGGTCGCCCTCGAGCAGGCCGGTGAAGGTCAGCAGGTTGTTGGTGGTCATGTATGCCTTGATGGTTTCGATGCCCATCAGTTTCTGGATCCTGGGTGTCGACCAGACATAACTGATGTTGAGTTCCTTGAGACGGAGGAAGTCCGCATTGCGCCAGGAGTGGCCCATCAGTTTGGCGTTGTAGCCGCCGGTGGTGGCACTTTCGTTGTAGCCGGACCAGGCCATGTTGGGGAAGGACGAGGTGGTGTAGTGCACGGTGGCATGGGTGCCGCTTGTGTGCGCCGGAGACCAGTAATCCGCCGAAGAACTGTGCAGGCGGAAATTACCCTTGTAGTATTCCCACTCATACATCTGGTCGAAGTTCACATACTTGCCTGCATAGCCCTGGAAGAGGATGTTCACATCCAGCCCCCTCCAGCGGAATCCTCCCTTGATCGCATAGGCGATTGGAGGATAGAGGGAACCCACCATGCGGGTAAGATCATCCTTGTCGATTATTCCGTCCGAGGTGTAATCCAGGAACTTGTAATCACCCACCACCACGCTGCTCACATTGACGGGAAGGAAGTTGGAGTGGATGTCATCGACCGACGTAAGATACTCACCGTCAATCAGGTAAGCCCCGCTGGTCTGGGAACCGAGCGGAGTGCCTACCCTCTTCTGGTGCTCGAGCGAGAAAGGAGCATCATCATAAGCGAGGATACGGTTCTCGTTAAAGGAGAAGTTGCCGCCCACGTGGAAGCGGAAGTCTTTCGACAGGCGCTTGCTGTAATCCGCCTCTATTTCGATACCGTGCTTCTTGATAGCACCCTTGTTGAGTTCCTTGGAACTGTTGCCCACCCACATCGGAGTGTTGTTGTCCACAGAGATGAGCATCTTGTCGCGGTGCTCGTCGAAGAGGTCTACGTTAACGGAGAGGTCCCCGTTGAAGAATCCCATTTCGATACCGAGGTCACGCTTGAGGGCCTCTTCCCACTGCACGAACAGGTTGGCGCCCTTGTCTTCGACTATGTAGCCGTTGGAGTCCTTGCTGAATTCGCTCATGTAGAGCCAGCGGTTGTTGGCATAGTCGCTACCCACGAGACCTTCCGAGAAGCGGAGTTTCAGTTTGCTGAACACGGGCTTGAGAGGCTCGAAGAATTTCTCTTCCGAAACCACCCATCCGATTGCTCCGGAAGGGAAGAAACCGAAGCGGTTCTCGGGCGAGAAACGCTCCGATCCGGTGTAACCCATGTTGAATTCGAGCAGGTATTTGTGCGCGAAATCATAGGTCACGCGGCCGACGAGAGCCTCGTTGTAGTACGGGAAATCAGATCCCTTGTCCTGCTCCTGCCTGTTGAAGAGGAAGAGCCCGGTCACATTATGACGGCCGAAACTGCGGTTGTAGTTGACCGACATATCGTAGTAGAGATCCATGTAGTATCCGCCCTGCAGGGAGTTCTCCGCGGTGGTATAGAGCGGGGGCTGCACATAGTAGAACCCGTCGGTGCCGGTGCGGCTCCAGGGATTCTCGTCCGTGCCTATCTTGTTGAAGTTCAGATACCAGCTCGGACGGTTGTACTGGGTCGTCAGCGTGCTATATTTATAATAGGTACTGAGTGACACCTTCGCCTGCACGGAAAGGCCCTTCGTGATGAAGTCCAGATTCTGCTTGGCGATTATATCCGAGAATATCTTGGTGTCCGTGAGTTGGATGAAACTGCCCTTCATCAACTGGTAGTACGGGTTGCCGGTGGTCTGGTCCGCTTCGCTCATGAGGCGCGCGCCGCTGGCGTCGGGATAGTCGGTATCCGGCACCTGCTCCAGCACCCACTCAGGGTAGTACATGGGGTATTTGGTGGAGGAACTTCCGAAGATGTACTTCCACATTCCCTCGTCGCCGTCCTGCGGCACGGGCTTGTTCTTGATGCCGACGTTGCCGCCGAGTTTGAACGACACCAGCGTGCTGCGGGTGACGTTGAAATCGAGGTTGGTGCGGAAGTTCACACGGTCGTAGGCATAACTGGAGTCCACCTTTCCATCGTTGAAACTCTTGAACAGCGAACCCTCGTGCCAGTATCCGACGGAAGCGAAGTACTTGACGAACTTCGTGCCGCCCTGGATGTTGAAGTTGGCGTTCTGGGTGCGCGAGAAGGAGTTCGTGAGCTCGCGGAGCCAATCCACGTCGGGATAGCGGAGGGAGTTCAGCTGGCTGGAAGGATTGCGGTATTCCACGAGATCGGCAGCCGATACCAGGCCGGTGAAGTTCTGGTCGTTCATCATCGCGACGTTCATGGTGGACATCGTGGTGTATGCATCCACGTGCCTGGCCATGTTGATGGGGTTGGAGAAGCCGGATGAGTAGGAAACATCCATCCTGGGCTTTCCCTCCTGGCCATTCTTGGTTGTGACGATGATGACGCCGTTGGCGCCCTTGGCACCGAACACCGCCGTTGCGGAAGCATCCTTCAGCACGGAGATGTCGGCAACCTCATTGGGGTCGATGGAGGCGAAGTCGCGCTCCACACCGTCCACCAGCACGAGCGGGCTGTTGCCGTTGAAACTCGAGACACCGCGCACCAGGATTTCCGCGTCGTTCTGACCCGGCTGGCCGCTGGTCTGGATGGTGACAACACCGGACAGTTTACCCGCGATGGCGCTGGTGATGTTGGACACGCCGGTCTCTACGAGAGCATCTCCCTTCACGGAGGTGATGGCGCCCACAACGCTCTCTTTGCGCTGGGTGCCATAACCCACAACCACAACCTCGTCGAGCACGGTCGAATCGTCGCTCAAGGTGATGTTGATTACGGACTGCTTGCCCACGGTCATCTCGACATTGGCGTATCCCATGCAGGAGAAGACAAGGACATCCCCTTCCCTAGCCTGTATGGAATAGCGGCCGTCGAAGTCCGTGACCGTGCCGTCCGTAGTCTTCTTCACGACGACGCCGGCGCCGGGGACGGGCCCGAGGTTATCGGACACGACACCCGTTACGGTTTTTTTGCCCTGCGCAAATGCATCGCTGCCGGAGGCGATTATTCCCCCGGCAAGCAACGCTATAGCGCATAGGCGTTTGAGAAAACTATGCATATTGATAGACTACAGGAACTCTATTTCGTCGATGTAGGCGAGATGGTGGTAGTTGACACCGTCTCTGGTGGTATTTGAACCGCCCCAATCCAGGAACATCTTTACCTGGAAGCTGGACAGACCGCTGAAACTGGTTTTTGACTCGAATTGAGTGCAATCCCACTCCAAAATGTTCCAATCATCTGTCTTAATTGCACTGTCAAAAGATGAAACATCGCCGGAATCAATCGTATCTCCATTCACACGAGCGGGGAGCATTGCAGTCCCGCCCTTGTTAAACATAAAGCGAGGATAGTACTTGTCTGCGCCCCAGTACATTTTCATTTTGACAGTGGTGAAAGCGCTGCGGCATGATTCGGTAAATTTGGTACCGAAGAGGCTGGCTGTCTGCCAATAACCGGATGTGGGATTGCTTGATGTGCTCATATCATCTGCAAGCACATATGAACTGCTGTTCACGGTTGATGACGGCAGAGGATTGGCGACAATCTTGACGGCTCCCGCATTACCGGTGTATTCACCATTAAGATTATTGTTCTCAAAGGTGTTGCACATGAACTTGTTTGCTTTGCGGATAGTCCCGAGGTCATAAACCTGGCCGGAAACGAGAGTGGTGTTTATGTTCAGCAGGACACGCTTGTTTACGCCTCCGGAAAAAGTATTCTTAAGGTCAATCCTGCTGATATTCGCAGGAAGAACGGGGATATAGTATGTTCCTGCCTGGAAAACATCGCCGCCGGGATAGGAAGCTCCGGACTGGTGAGGGTTACCTTCTGAAGCAGTAACTTCAACCGTAGGTGCACTTCCGGCGTTGGGAGTAATGCTGCAGGTGCCGCTCAGACAACGGGTAAGATTGTCGGTTTGCCTGTTGAAAATAACGACTTCTTTGAGATCCGTAACATCTGCGGGAACGGTGAACTTGAGCAAAGCACACACCTGCTTGAACACCAGAGAGGTCCCTGACGAAACTGCAACGGCAACGACCTTGGTCGAGGAATACTTTCCGATATTGACGGAGTCGGAAGACTTAGGGATAACCACATTCTTGAAAACGCCTCCGTCTATAGTCACGCCGTCAAGGAGGGTGGTGCTTCCGGAAATGGCATAATAAGTGCCGGCGGCTGCAGCAACGTCAGCGGCATCCACTTCTCCGGTGAAGACTGCTGAAGTTCCGCCAGCTTCAGTAGTGAACATATACTTATTTCCGTTTGCGAAAACGGCAATCTTTTCTCCTGCAGTGAAAGAGACACTGCGATCATCATTCAACGTGGTCTTAGTAACAGTGGCATTAAGCGTTACTGTTACCATGTTACCACTCTTGTTATCCCTGCTGTCTTCGATCATTTCCTTGGTGCAAGAAGACAGGATGGCTATGAAAGCGAACGAATAAATAATTAACTTTTTCATAAGGCCGGCGGTTTAATAATCAGGGAAAGTAATGTCACTGGCTTCATTGTTGAAGCCTTCGATAGAGAGATCGTCGATACCCAATACCGACGCGATTGTCGCGGACTGGCAAATCATCGCCTCGCCCTGAACAACATACATCCGGACTTCCGGAGTCTGATAGGTTGTTTTTTTCATGTTGTATAAGATTGTTTTACGTTATTAGTTGCCGTGTTGTTTTTTGCAAATATATGTAGCACGCGCGACGTATTTTGGTCATGTACCCCTACAAAACTACAACATGACGCGCAAATCGCTAAAATTCTTATATTTGCATTAATATATGTTTGGATTATTCAAATCTTCTTTGGGGCTGAAGTTGTGTTTCGCCGCAGTGCTTTCAGGGGCCCTTTCAATGTTCAACATGGGGGCTGAATCCTTCTATGGGAAACGGCTTGTGGAGCGAATCAACGATGCCGAGGGGATTGTCTGAGGCACCCAGGTATGGAGCATTGCCTGCAGCGACAGTTGCAGCAAATGCGGAAGTACGCGCACCTTCCTGGCAACGAACGACGGACTTTTTGTCTACGACGGAGCCCGCTTGCGGCACTTCCCCGGCCCGGGAGAAATCACCTTGCGCGCGTTGTTATATGACAAGGGATCCAAACGCCTGTATTCCGCCGGCAGCAACGGCTTCGGATGGTGGGAACACAACGAATTCGGCGCCATGGAATACGTCTCCATCGTAGGGATGGACCATTCCATGCTCAACCAGGATTTCTGGAAAATCTGCACTGACGGGAGTGGCCAGATCTATTTCCAGAGCACCGGGAGGATCTGCATCTACGACCCCTCGTCCGGCAACATCCGCACCCTCCTGCCTTCCACCCAGTTCCGCTATATGCACGGGGTTATGCCGGAGGTGTTCGTGCAGGATGGAGACGATTTGTGCAGAATCAGCGCAGACTGCGCGGAAGAAAAAATATGCAGGGTCACGGACCGAATAATGAATATGGTCCGCTGCGGAGGAAGAACGGTGGCAGCCCTGGAAAGAACGGGCCTGATGTGGCTGGACGGCAGCAGTCTGCGTCCGCTGGACACGAAAGCCAACGGCATCCTCTCTTCCGCCAAAATCCTTTCCCTCTCCCTTTACGACGGCGCCCATATGCTCATCGGCACCACCAGCGGTGGATTTTTCGTGGCAGATGCAGCAGGGCACCTGTGCAACGACCTCATCCCCATACAGCAAAGGGACTACCCTTCCGTGCTTTCGGTGGCGAGAGATGCAAACGGGGACATATGGCTTGGCACGGAAGCCGGTGTTTCGAGAATCGACGGCAGTTCCAGGAGTTTCTTCCTTGAGGATTCCCGGCTGGGGCGCGTCAGGGGCGTAGTCAGCATCCGCAAGGGATGTCTTCTCATCGGCTCCAACAAGGGCGCGTTCATCTATAAAGACGGCACGGTCTCTCCCGTTCCCGGCACCACCGGTTCGGTCTGGAACCTTGCCAAAATCGACGGGGTCTGCTATATCGCCCACGACCTGGGCCTGTTTATGCTCAACTCAAGCGACGAGGCCGTCCCAGTCTACAGGAAAAGCGGCGTAATGAGCATAGTGCGCTGCAACACCGACAAGCAGTGTTTCCTCTGCGGCACCTACAACGGGCTGGCGCTGTTCCGCCAGACTGGTGACAGGCCGGAATTCGTCTCCCTGGTGGATAATTACGACGGATTCTGCCGGAATATGCATCTGGACGACAGGGACAACCTGTGGATCCGCGATAGCCACAAAGGATACATACGGCTCACCCTGAACGCAGACAGGACCAGTGTAACGGAACGCAGGGATTATGATTTGAAGCAGAACGACAGCGACCATATCCACTATATTGAACTTGGCGGGGAGGGCCTGTTCTGCTGCAACCGGGAGGCATACAGCATAGACACTGCCGGAGACCTTGCAAGGAACCTGGCGGGGGACAAATTGCTGGCCGAGTTTGAAAACATATATGGGGAAACGGCGGCGGAGAGGAATGCTACCGGACCATTCCCCTTGGAAAACGGCTGTTATGCCACCGGCCTGCTTGGTGGTGTACGGTTCTGCTACGGCCCACGGAACATCTGCCAGACCTTATATATCTCCCAGATAGATGTGCTTGGCACGAGAAAGCGCCAGTCGATTGCAATAGGAGACGGCCGCGCCCGTATTCCTTACGATATGAATACCGTGCGCATCTATCTTGCCGGGAACCTCAACGGCAGCCAAATAGAATGTAAGATGGATGATAAACCGGGGAGATGGGTTCAGGCGCGCATAGGCACTCCTGTGCAGATTTCCGCCCTGCGCTTCGGCAACCACGACATTTTGTTCCGTATTCCCGGAAGCCAGGCTGCCGCCGCCACCCTCAAACTCCATATCCTCCGCCCCTGGTACCTTACCATCTGGGCATTTGCCGGATACCTGGTTATTCTTCTGCTGCTGGTATTCATCATCCGCGAGTATTCCCTGCGCCAGGCAAGAAAGGAACAGGAGCGCGTCCGCCTGAAGGCCGACCTGAAACGGAAAAGCGAAGAACTGGCGAACATTACTTTCAACAGCGCCCAGCGGAAAAACCAACTCAATGAAATCAAGAAGATGCTGACCTCGGCGGACGTTGTGCACCGGCCTTCCGAAGTGGCGCGGGTGTCCAGGGAAACCGTCAACCAAATCGACCGCTACCTGCTGGACGAGAGCGACTGGGAGAAGTCGGAGGAGTATTTCAACATCATTTACGACGGCCTGCTGGACAAACTGAAATCCTCATATCCCGGCATCTCCAAGACGGATATGAAGATATGCGTCTATACGAAACTAAACCTGTCCACGAAAGAAATCGCCGATATCATGAACATCTCCGCCCGCAGCGTAGAGATGGCCAGATACCGGCTCAGAAAACGTCTCGGGCTCCCGCCCGGAGAAGATATCGCCGCTTTCGTCAAGAATCTAGCCTGAGTTTATAGTGGTGCTTTCCGCCAGTTACGACCTTTGGTTCGGTCGCCCCCGGGAGCCATACTTCTGCCCGGATTCCGTCCGGGACTTCAATGTTCCACTTGAAAACGCCTTTCTCTATTTTCCATGAACTGACAATGCGCCCGCGGACGGAATCATAACTGCAGTCTACATAGTCCAGGCCGTCGATCGGGGTGGGCCTCAACTCTATTTCCTCATAACCGGGTTTTAGTGGCCTTATGCCGGCCAGATACTCATATTCCCAGATGACGAGGTCGCCTATGAGCATCACGTGGTTGCCGGAGTTCATAGCAGGATTTGCAGTGTCACCGTTCCAAAGTTCCCAGATGGTGGTAGCCCCATGCTCCGCCATGTATCCCCAGGAAGGATAGGTGGTTTCCCTGGCGATCCTGTATGCGAGATCGGGCCTGCCGAATTCCGTCAGCGCGCGCATCAGGACTTGAATACCTATCACTCCGCAACTCACATGTCCCCCGAAGTCCTTTTCGGTTTTATCCACTATAGATGACATGACTTTTTGCTCATCCCCTTCCGGCACCAGGCCGTTCCAGAGGGCCAGCAGGTTGGCAGTGACGGTGTTGTTGTCGTAGTATCCGCCTTCGGCATTATAGTATTTGCTGTTGAATGCTTCGGTGCTCGCCGCCGCCTCTGCTGCAAAATACTCGACATCTCCCGGGAAGCCGGCCATGGGGGCGAACTCCTGCAGCATCTTGCAATAGCGGATGTAATAGGGGGTGGAGATTACTGCCGCCGCGGTGATGCGGGAAGGGTCTTTGGAGTGGATGAGTTCCGGGGATTCCGGCGGCATGCACCAGTCGCCATATTGGTCTTTGGTCATAATGCCATCCACCATCCACTTCCCCTTCATGTAGGCCAGCCACTTCTTCATCCCGGGATAGTGCCTGACTATTACTTCTTTATCGCCGAACTGGCGGTAGAGCATGTCCGCGGCCTCGATGAAAGTTCCCGGCCAGGTCATGTTGTCGCTGCGTATCGTATAGAAATTGGGGGCGACATCCGGCACCTGCCCTTCCTCGTTCTGTTCGGTGGCGATGTCGTCCAGCCATTTGCGGTAGAGCGCATGATTGTCGAAGATAAAACTTTCACCCCGGCAACCGGTAGAACGGTCGCCCAGCCAGCCCACGCGCTCGTCGCGCTGCGGGCAGTCGGTGGGCATCCCCCGGTAGTTGCCGCGTATCCCCCAGAAGGCGTTGCTGTAGATCTGGTTCATGACAGGGTCCGAGCAGGAGAAATGGCCGGTTGTGGCCATCTTGTCGTAGAAGACCTGCCCCTCGAAGTCGCTGAGTTTCGGCGCTTTGCGAAGGCCGCTTATCTCCACGAAGCGGAATCCGTGATAGGTGAAGGTCGGGTGCCATGTCACCGGTTTGCTGTCTCTGGCTATATAATAATCGGTGACCTTCGCCCTGCGCAGATTGTCGGTGTAGAGATCTCCGTCGGGCTTCAACGTTTCAGCGAAGCGGAGTTTGAGGGTGTCGCCCTCATTCAGGCGCACGCGCACCTGCAGCCATCCCACCATGTTCTGGCCCATGTCCAGGATGTATTTCCCGTCCGGCCTGGCGGTGATGGATACCGGTTTGACTATGTCCTGTATCTCGATGTTGGGGTTGGGTTGCGCCGTGAGTTCACCCCAGGGCTTGTCGGCCAGTTCCGCCTGCGCCCAGGAGGAATCGTCGTAATCCGGGCGGAGCCATCCGTCCAGTTCCATCCGCGCGTCATAGATTTCGCCGTCGAACTCGTTGTTGCTGCGTATAGGGCCGTCGGTTGTTGCCTTCCACTCTTCATCGCTCAACACGCGCTGCACCTCGCCATCCTCGTAGGATATCTCGAGTTGGCAGAGGAGGCAGGGAAGTATCTTGTCGTAGTGCTTATAACTGTTGAGAGCATCCCACTTCACCCGCACTCCCGGGACACGGCCGGTGCCGACCGCCACGCAGAGCGCGTTCGTCCCTTTGCGCAGCAGGGAGGAAACGTCGAAAGAATTGTAGTAAACGGTCTTGTCGTAGTTGGATACGGTGGGAGAAAGCACCTGCGCGCCGCCTATCTTATGGCCGTTGATGTAGGCTTCGTAGAGCCCGAGACCGCAGATGTGGAGGCGGGCTTCATTTATCTTTTTCTCGCTCGTGAAGTTTGTGCGGAAATACCTCGCCGGGAGGGACACGTTGCCCAGGCGGACATCTTCCGGAGAGGTTTTGCCTATCCAATAGGCGTCCCATGTGACGGTGTTGTCGGTCAGGAGGGTTGCGGATTTGTCCGCGTTGCAGCAGGCCGACAGAATGATGGCCAGCACGCCGAGAACAGGGATTCTTTTCATTTTCTAGTTCTTATTCAGGTTGACGTTTGTCAGTTTGATGGTGCCTTCGCCGAAGGCTTCGATGCCGCTCAGTTCGGCAATCTTCTCCGTGCAGAAGATGGTGCAATCGCTGATGCTGATATCGTGTATCATCTGCGCAGTGCCCTTGGCGGCGATGCCGATGCGCGCATCGCGGCAGGTCACGTTGGAGATTTGGATGTCGGTGAATTCCGGGATGAACCCATCCACATTATCCTTCTTCCCGCTGGTGCCCACGGGCACATCCTGGTAGGTGGTTTCGAACACTATCGCCTGGTCCCGGATGTCGCTCATATAGATATTGGAGATGCGGATGCGGGTGGTTTTGCCGCCGCGGCCCGGGGCGCTCTTGAACCGCAGGCCAGTGTCGGTGCCGGAGAAAGTGTTGTCCAGCACGGCGATATCCTCGATTCCGGCGGAGAACTCCGAACCGATGACGAAGCCGCCGTGCGCGTGGAAGACGGTGTTGTTCCGGATCAGCACGCGCGCCACCGGGGGATATTTCAGCGCAGCAGGGCCGCCACCGGCCTTCAGGCAGATGCCGTCATCCCCCACATCCACCATGCAGTTCGCCACCAGCACATCCTGGCAGTAGGAAAGGTCGATGCCGTCCCCGTTCTGCGCGTTCCAGGGGCAGCGGACGGTGATGCCGTCGATGATAACGTGCTTGCAGCGCGTGGGGATCAGGTGGAATTTAGGGGAGTTCTGCAGGGTCACGCCCTTTATCAGCACGCGCTCGCAGTCGGTCAGGCGGATCATATGCATGCGCATCTTCTCCTGGGTTTTATAGTCGGGGGCGATATTGGGCTGGCCGTCGAGGTCGAAGGGGTACCAGAGCGTGCCTCCATCCGCCTCCGTGCCGCCCATGCGCTTGAAATCCTTCCACTCCACGTCACTGACCTTGCCGCGTTTGACCGCGCGCCACCATTCCCCGTTGCCGTCGATTATCCCCTCGCCGGTGATGCTGATGTCCGTGCGTTTGCTGGCGCTGATGCAGGGCAGTACCTTGCCGTCTTTGAGGTGGGCGGTTTTGTCGGGGGTGAACAGGAGGATGGCATTGCGCTCAAGATGCAGGTCGATGCGGTCTTTGAGTTCGATGGGGCCGGTGAGCCAGATGCCTGCGGGGATGATGAGGTGCCCGCCGCCCAGTTTGGCCAGGGCCTTGATTGCGCTGGCAAAGGCTTCGGTGTTGAGGGTGATGCCGTCCGGGGCTGCGCCGAAGTCCGCGATATTGACCGTGTTGTCCGGAATCTGCGGGGTGGCGGGTTCGGCCAGGCTGATGCCCGTGCGGGCGGTAACGTCGTTGTAGTATTTGGCATAGTCGCCCGCGGTCGCGGTCGCGGCGGCCAGCATTAGGTAGAGCGTTCCTAGCAATTTATTGATTTTCAACATTTTACTTAATATGGGTTGGTCAAAAACCGTATACCCTTTTTAGTTAAATTAGTGGTTTTCAGACATTTACAGGGAACGCGCAACAAGTGCGTATAAATTCTGCCAGCAGCGTGCCGTGGTGGCCGGGAATCAGGATGTGGTGGTTGCCGATGGGGTCTGTCAGGAAGTAGCGGGCGTCCTCCGGGCGGAGGCGCAGCCATACCTGCGTGCGGCAGAGGTCGGGTTCCTTCTGATTGCGCAGGGCCTCTCCCTCGGCGATGAAAGCGCGGTCCAGCGAGCCGGAGAGTTTGAAGACGGTGACGGGGCCGATGGGAAAATGCCCGTGGATGCCGACTCCTATGCCGGATTCGAAGTGAGTGTCATAACAGTAGCAATCCTCCACTATGTTGAAGGGGATGGTGCAGTGGGCGAAGAGCATCTCTCCGGTTTCGACGTCTATGCGGGCGGGGTTGGCCTGGAAGCCGGTGCAGCCGGTGAGAGCCTGTGCGACCATCATGCTAAGCAGGGCGGGCACATCGCCTTCGCA
>JAFZIX010000239.1 GCA_017554135.1 Bacteroidales bacterium
CTCGGCTTCGACTATGTGTTCGACACCGATTTCGGCGCAGACCTCACCATAATGGAAGAAGGTTCCGAGATTCTCGCCCGCCTCAAGGCTTTCCTCGGAGGCGACAAGAACGTGAAACTTCCTATCATGACCTCCTGCTGCCCCGCATGGGTCAATTTCTACGAGCACCAGTTCCCGGATCTGCTTGAATATCCTTCATCAGCCAAGTCCCCTGCCCAGATGTTCGGCGCTATTGCAAAGACCTACTGGGCGCAGAAGATGGGCATTCCCCGCGAGAAAATCGTCGTAGTGTCCATCATGCCTTGCCTCGCCAAGAAGTTCGAGTGCGAACGTGACGAATTCAAGGTCGAGGGCAACCCGGATGTGGATTACAGCATCTCCACCCGCGAACTCGCCCGCCTCATCAAGCGTTCCAACATCGACTTCGTTTCCCTGGAGGACAGCGATTTCGACAAGCCTATGGGAGAGAGTTCCGGCGCTGCAGCCATCTTCGGCGCAACCGGCGGTGTGATGGAGGCTGCCCTGCGTACCGTCTATGAAGTGTACACCGGCAAGACCCTGCCCAAGATCGAGTTCCACGAGGTCCGCGGTCTGGAAGGCATCAAGGAAGCAACCATCGACCTGGACGGCTTCCCGCTCAAGGTCTGCGTGGCCCATACCCTCGGCAACGCACGCATCCTCATGGAGCGCCTGCGCAAGGGTGAACTCGACTATCATGTTGTGGAGGTGATGGCATGCCCCGGCGGTTGCATCGACGGCGCCGGCCAGCCCTATCATCACGGCAACGTAGAAGTCATCAAAGCCCGTGCGAAGGCTATCTACGCCGAAGACGAAGGCAAGCCTATCCGCAAGAGCCACGAGAATCCGGATATCCAAAAACTGTACAAGGAGTTCCTGGGCGAACCTTTGAGCGAGCGTGCCCACCACCTGCTCCACACACATTATTTCGACAAAAGCATCAAGTAGCCATGAGTGAGATAAAAGTTTCCTGCGAGGCTCTCCGTAAGACGGAAGAGATCTGCCGCAAGTTCAATAACGATCCCGGCGAACTCATCAGCATCCTACATGAGACCCAGAACACCCTGGGCTACCTGCCGGAGCAGGTGCAGCGCGTGATTGCCAAGGAACTGGGTATTCCCGCCCAGAAAGTTTACGGCGTCGTTACGTTCTACTCTTTCTTCTCGATGGTCCCGAAAGGCAAGTATCCGGTATCGGTGTGCCTGGGAACCGCCTGCTATGTCCGTGGCTCCGACAAGGTGCTGGAGGAATTCAAGCGTGTGCTCGGTATCGAGGTCGGCGAGACCACCCCGGACGGCAAGTTCAGCCTGGACTGCCTCCGCTGCGTGGGTGCCTGCGGCCTTGCCCCTGTCGCCACCATAGGCGAGAAGGTGTACGGCCGTCTCAACCCGTCCGATATCAAGAAGATTATCGCCGAGTTCGAAGACTAGACTGTCATTCCGAGCGTCAGCGAGGAATCTGGATTCTGTCCAGAATGCCCTGCAGTTTGGCAAGGGCGATTCCATAATTAGTGATGGGCACTCCCGCAAGGAGTGCCTTTCTTATGCGTGAACGCACCAGCGTTTTGGTGGCCACGCAGGCTCCGCAGTGGATTATAAGGTCGTAAGGAGCGAGATCTTCCGGGAAGTCGTTGCCTGCGGCGATGTCGATGGTAAGACTTCCGGTCGAGCCGGGATCGACGGAGGCGCGCAGCAGGGCCGGGATTTTGACGCGACCGATATCCTCGCTATCCGGCACATGGGTGCAGGCTTCCGCGATCAGCACGCGGGAGTTTGGCGTCAGGCGGTCGATGGCGGATGCTCCTTCCACGAACGTGGCTATATCCCCCTTCGCGGCCGCCAGCAGCACAGAGAAGGATGTCAGGGGCATTTCCGCCGGGATGGCGGCATTCACCAGGGCGAAAACCTGGGAGTCGGTAATAACCAGGTCCGGGGTAACCTTCCCGAGGGCGCTTTGAAGGGATTCCGGAGTGCAGCAGAGGGCATTGCATCCGCGGTCCAGCAGTTCCCTCAACACCTGAACCTGGGGCAATATCAGCCGGCCTTTGGGGGCTTCGCTATCCTGCGGCATCACCAGCAGCACGCAGTCTCCGGGCTTTACGAGTTTGCCGGTCAGCCACTTCTGCTCCTCCTTTGGCGCCACCTCCGCCATTCTCTCCAATAGCGCTCCTATGCCCTCTCCAGTGACAGTGCTTACAGGCAACGCCCATTCCGGAGCATCTTCTCCCAAATCACATTTCGAAGACACATAAATGACCGGAGGTGCGTCCGGTGTCCCGAAATTGGGGACACCTGAAGCAAAAAAGCCGGGTTTTTGACACCGGTGTCCATGTTTCTGGGACACTGGCGTCACCAACACTACTGCAATGTCAGTTTCGTCGACGATGTCGCGGGTGCGGCGTTCGCGTTCGGAGCCAAGAAGACTGCCATCATCCAGGCCGGCAGTGTCTATGAGCACACAGGGACCGAGCCCGGGAAGTTCTATGGCTTTGCGGACGGGGTCGGTCGTGGTGCCGGGAATGGGGCTGACAAGCGAGACTTCCTGACCGGCCAGGGCGTTGATCAGGGAGGATTTGCCGGAATTAACCGGCCCGAAGAATGCTATGTGCAGCCTGTCCATATCTTAAAAGTGGAAGTCTCTCTTCCCTTCTTCGATTTCTTTGAGATGGGCCTTGGTAATCTCGCGCGTGCGCTCAAGGGGAATCTCCAGCAGGCCCTTTTCTATCATCGCCTCCCCCACCGCACGGGTTTCGGGAGAAGCATAATCCACCAGATACTCCTTGAGCGTCATAAGCGCGTTGGGAGTGCAGCAGAGGCTGATGTTGCCGCTCTTGCAGAGGCTCATGAAACGGTCCCCGGTGCGGCCTTCGCGGTAGCATGCGGTGCAGAAACTGGGGATGTGGTCGGTTTCCAGAAGCCAGCGGACCACATCGTCCAGCGGCCTTGTATCAGAAACATCGAACTGGGCGGTCTCGTTATGCCTTTCCACAGTGGTGTATCCGCCTACGCTGGTGCGGGACCCCCCGCTGATCTGGGAGACACCGCACTCCAGCAGTTGCGCCCTCATCCGGGCGCTCTCGCGGGTGGAAACAATCATGCCGGTGTAGGGCACGGCGACGCGCAGCACGGCCACCAGTTTGCGGAAGATGGCATCCGGCAGCGAGTCCGGGAAGTCGGCAGTGTC
>JAFZIX010000022.1 GCA_017554135.1 Bacteroidales bacterium
AGAAGAAGAGCCGGAAAGAAATCCACGAGGCTGCAGTGAGGACCTCTCCTTCTACTTTGAGGAAACTGAAGGCACTGGCCTTCTGGCTAGAAATGAATGATCATCAAGTTAAGCCTTCTTTGGCTTCTATTATTGATGAAGCCGTGGATTACTTAATTGAGGGCCGCTACCCTCAAGCAAAGAAATACACTTTCAAAGGATAGCCGGTCTGGCGGCTTTTGCCGACAGACGGGCGGTGTAAGGCGCGGCCCGAAGGGACAGTCTGGTGACGGCTTGCCGACACCAGTCTGTTCCCGGGTGAGACTTCTGCGGCGGCTTGCCGACGTAGATGTCTCAAGCGCCGTCAAGCGGAGACGGAGTTTGCGGCAGTGCAGCGGGCGGGCGCGTCAGTGCCCGGTCCGATGTGCTGACGCGAACTTGGTCGGAGCGGAGTTTCACAGAGTCGCGGAAAATGAGTAAATTTGCCATATGACGATTCAAGATGCAATACGAACCAGGCATTCGGTGAGGAAGTACACCGATAAGCCGATTGAGACGGCGAAGGTGGCAACGCTACGCGTAGAAATCGACAGGTTGAACGCGGAAAGCGGGCTGAATTTTCAACTGGTATTGGATGAGCCGAAGTGCTTTTCCAGCGGAATGTGGAAATATGGCCAGTTCTCCAGAGTGAAGAACTACTTCGTGATGGCTGGTCCCAAGGGGAAAGAGGCCGAAGAGAAGGTTGGATACTATGGAGAGAAACTAGTTCTGCTGGCTCAGACACTGGGCCTGAACACCTGCTGGGTGGGACTGACCTATAAGAAGATACCTGGGACTTATACGCTTCGAGATGGCGATATTGTTCACTGTGTGATTGCCCTAGGTTATGGCACCATTCCTGGCGTTCAGCATCCGATGAAGCCGGTGGAGCAGTTCTATGAGTCAGACAGTGTTCCTCCGGAGTGGTTCCGTGCCGGGATGGAAGCAGCCATGCTGGCACCCACTGCCGTCAATCAGCAGAAATTCAAGTTCATCCTGCTTGATGGCAACAAGGTGGAAGCGAAGACTTTATTCTCCATGGCAGGATATACGAATATCGACCTTGGTATCGTAAAATGCCATTTTGAGATTGGCGCAGGGAAAGAGAATTTCACCTGGGCTTAAAACGACACACCGGGAATTCTTTTGCTATTGTGGCCAGTATGGCACTGTCCCGGGAGTGACACCGTTCAGGTGTGACCGGAGCCCTCTTTCACGCGGGGCTCCGGTTTCTTAAATGTCCCAAAATTTGAATAAACGTAAGTTTATTCGGGATTAAATAAGTGAAAAAACTGACGAAAACTGAGCTCTCAGATTTGGAAGTTCAGATTTTTTTGTTTTCCTTTGCGTCAGATTATTTGGGACGATTGCAAAAGATTTAGGACAATGGAAAGGAAAACACGGACGTTTTTGAGTTTTTTGGACATAATGAATCAAAACATTTTGAGGACTGTTAAGAGGTTATCAAATGGTTGGAGGACCACGGGCGTGATGCTCCTGGTCCTTTTATTAGGAAGCACTACGGCCTCGGCGCAACGGACAATGTCTGGCCAGAGCTCTTTGACCGTTTCGGGTGTATATACTGGCACGTCCGCGGGCGTCGAGGCTTTCTATTCTCAATACACGCTGAGAGGGTTCTGGGAAGCCGGAATAACGGGAACAGATTATCTGGCTCCGTTAAGCACCGGGCACGTCCTCAGGTACGACGATGTCCTTGTCCAGGGAGGATATATGTTCCGTCTCGCGGGTACGCGTAACCGCGGACTCAATTTGTATGCAGGTGCCGGTGCTTTTGCCGGTGTAGAGATTCTGGACCCGTTTCGTTCTTTACCCTCGTACATCGGTCTGGGTCAGCGGCACATCAACTTTCAGTACGGATTATATGCCCATGCGATGGCTGAGGTCTTCCTTGTCAGGAGGCTGGCCCTTGTGATAAACGGACGTGTGCCGGTAAACTTTTCGTCGGCCGTGAAGAAGGTACACTGGCAGGCCGGGATTGGATTGAAGTACTTGTTTTATTAATCGATAGTTTGCTATGAAATCATTTATTAATTGGGGCAATGGCCGCGAGAAGGACTTTGGACTTCTGCTGCCGATGATGCCAGAGGAGATTGAAAGGTTGGTGGTTCCCTTTCTGGGGAATGGGGATGTGCTGTTGAATGTGAAGGCGAAGGCATACGTTGCCAGCGATAAGTGTGATGAGCTGGTGGAATTGTGGCGGTTCGTCTCTCGGCCCCAGCCCCTTCTTACCGATATGCTTTCGACCATCATGGATGGGTGGGAAAGCATTCCGCAGCTGTGTAAGCCGTTGGAGGACCGCTTGTTTGAGGTGTATGACAGTGTCGCACTGGGCGCACTGAACGACCACTTGTCGCTGGTGTCTTCCGTGGGGAGGATTACACAGGATCTTACAGTCCCTGAAAGGATTCCGCTTACTCTGAAAGGGTGGCGGACAGAAGAAATGCAGATGGAGCTCAGGTACCGCTGGGTGAAGGCAATCGAGGCCGGAAAGCATCTTGGAATGAACAATGACACGAAGTTCAAAAAGCGGATGCTGACTGCGGCCCAGAATGCCTATTATGAGTACTTGATTTTCCTGTACAACAACCAGCAGGTGAAGCCCCAGGCGCAGGCTGCTATTCTGCTATGGACGTTGAGCATTTCAAGAGGTCATGCTTTCATAAAAGATGACTGCAAATGGTTTACTCCCATTTTTATGGGGACGGATGCAGATGGCCTGGCCTACCGCAGCCGAATGTCTGTTTTTCAGAGTGACGAATTCTTCGCCCGGATGAAGTTTACCCAGCTGTATAAGAAGGATGCGCTACTGTTTCTGAACAGTGAAAAGCCAGGAGGCAAAGACTTCATCTTTGTGGATCCACCTTGTATTGTAGGTTCGCAAAGGAAAAGGGGGCGAATGTTCTCAAGGGATGCTCAGCAAAAACTGGCCGACTTTCTCTTAAACGAGACCACGGCCCGATGGATGGTGATTCTTCCCATGGAGGAACCTGTCATCGATGAGTATTTATCCCATCATGTCTCTTCTATGGCCATGGGTGACGAGGTTGTAATTTGGAACTATTAAAACGTATTGAATATGAAAAAGTTAGTTTTATTACTGTGTGTATTCTTTTCGGGAGCGGTAGCCGCCACGGCCCAGACTTGGGCGGTGGCGGTGAACACCGCCGATGCCATGGAGCTGGGGACCCTCGGAATCGAGGGGTCCGCAGCGGTGGGACAGCACTGGAGCATTCACGCCGGTGCGAAAGTGAATCCCTGGACCTTTGGGCGCAAGGATACCAGCACTGGGATGTTCAGTGAACCGAACCCGAACCAGAAACAGAACCGCAAACAGGTATATACCGTGGGCGCGCGCTGGTGGCCGTGGAATGTGTATTCCGGCTGGTGGGCCGGGGCCAAGGCGCAGTATCAAGAATACAACCGCGGCGGGGTGCTCACCGAGACTAGCCAGGAAGGCGATGCCTTCGGGGCCGGGTTTGCCGGGGGGTATTCGCTCATGCTGAAGGAGCACTGGAACCTGGACTTCGGGCTGGGGTTCTTGACAGGTTGGACCAAGTACACGACGTACGCCTGTCCGAGCTGCGGAAAGGTGGTGGATGAGGGCCAGAAATGGTTCATTTTGCCGAATGAAGCAAT
>JAFZIX010000240.1 GCA_017554135.1 Bacteroidales bacterium
GATACCCGGGAGACCTCTCCCACCAGCCCCGAGGCCTTAACCTTCACTTTTTCACCCACTTTCAGCGGACCTTCCTTCTGCACCGGGCCAGCCGGCGCCCCGGCTTCCGTAACCCGCCTGGCCTGCTTTTTTTGCAACTGTTCCAGTTTGCGGTCCAGGTACTCATCCTTGGTCTTTTTCTGCTGAAGAGCCCCCAGGAAGCCCTGCAACTCCAGCCGAGCGGCCTTGGTGCGTTCCTTGTCCGCCTGGCTTTCCTTGATTTCGCGTATGGTGCGCTCCACCTGCTTACCGGCACCTTTCACTATGTCCTGCGCCTCCTGCTTCGCGCTCTCCAGAATCTGCTTTTTCTGGTCCCGGATATCTTCCAGTTCCTTCTGGTATTTGGCGGCAAGGCCTTCCAGGGTCTTGTCTGTATTCTTCACCTTCTGCAGTTTTTCGTCCAGCGCCTTGCGCCGCCGCACGATCTTGCGCAGATTGCGTTCTATGCCCACATATTCCTCTCCTGCGCGGGTCTCGGCGTCGTGCACTATCGCCTCCGGCAGCCCCATCTTGCGGGCCAGTTCGAAAGCGAATGAATTCCCGGGCAGGCCGGTTTCCAGAACAAACAGCGGCTCGATCTTGGCGGCATCGAAGAGCATCGCCCCGTTCACCACCCCCGTATCCGCGCCGGAGGCGTAGAGTTTGAGGTTGGTGTAGTGCGTGGTAATCACTCCGTATGCCCCGCGTCTGTCCAGTTCGGCCAGAATCGATTCGGCGATCGCTCCGCCCGCGGCAGGTTCCGTGCCCGAGCCGAACTCATCTATTAATATCAGCGTGCGCGCGTCCGCGTACGAGAGCATCTCCCGCATGTCGGCGAGGAAGGATGAGTAGGTGGAGAGGTCGTTTTCGAGGCTCTGGTCATCCCCGATGCTCACTGCAATCCGCTCGAACACAGGCAGTTCCGAACTTTCGGAGGTGGGGATCAGCATCCCCCACTGGAACATATACTGCAGCAGGCCGACGGTCTTGAGGCAGACGGATTTGCCGCCGGCGTTGGGCCCGGAAATCAGCAGGATATGCTTGGTAGGGTTGAGGGTGACGGACAGGGGGACTATGCTGCGGCCTTCCTTCGCGAGCGCCTTTTCCAGAAGAGGGTGTCGGGCCTTGCGCAGATTGAGGACGCCGTCCTCCGCAATCACCGGCATCCCGGCGCGGAGGTCCAGGGCGGTGCGCGCCTTCGCCATCAGGAAATCAATCTCCCCGATGAACGCGGCGCTGGCCAGCAGGTCCGGCAGGTACGGACGCACGAAATCGGTGAATTCCAGGAGGATACGCTCGATCTCCCGGGTCTCTGCGAAGTGCAGTTCGGCTATCTCGTTCTCGAGTTCTATCAGTTCCGCCGGCTCTATGAAGGAGGTTTTGCCGGTGGCGGATTCCCCATACACGAAACCGCTCAGTTTGCGCTTGGCGGAACTGGCGACGGGGATGAGGTACTTCCCTTCGCGAACGGTAACGCCCGCGTCGGCATCCGCCAGCCCTGCAGCCTGTGCCTGGGACAGAATGGCCGCCGCCTTCTTGGAAACCGCCCCCTCCTTGCTCCTCAGTGCCTTGCGGATGTCGAACAACTCATCGGACGCCGAGTCCTTGATGTCCCCGTATTTATCGAGTATCTGCTCGAGCCGCCGTTGCACCTCCGGGAAGACGTTGATGCTGCGCGCCAGCCCCTTCAGGTTGGGGTAGATACCGTCCTTGATGCCGGAGAAGAAATGAACTATGCGGCGGGTGGTGTCCAGCATGGTCTTGAGTTTCCCCAGGCTGAGAACGTCGATGCGGGTGCCCTCCTTCTGCAGAGGCTCGAGGAAGTGGATGGCATCGATGTAGCCGGTGGTGGGGAAGGACTCCTCGAACATCAGCACCAGCCGCATCTCGTCAGTGAGAATCAGCCTCTTGCGTATGATGTCGATGGAGGATGAGAACTCTTCCGCCATCACCTTGTCGCTGGCATAATCGGTGCTGCAGCGGCCGGCAATCATTTCGCGGATGCGGTCGAATCCTATCTTCAGTTCCAGTTTCTGAGAGCTGTCTTCCACGGCTTAACTATCTTTCTGGGGAGGTTCGAGCATCAGTTTCAACTGATTGCGGCTGTCGATCTGGGTGATTTTGCCGTCGCGCACGAAAGACACGGTGCCGCGCTGCTCGCTCACCACTATCACGTCTGCGTCGCTGCGCTCGCTGATTCCTATGGCCGATTTATGCCGCATCCCGTATTTGGAGGGGATGTCGGTGCGGTCGGTGATTGGCAGGGTGCAGCGGGCTGCGATAATGCGGTTGCCGCCTATGATCATGGCCCCGTCGTGCAGGGGAGAGTTCTTGAAGAAGATGTTTTCTATGAGGCTGCTGCGGATGTCTGCGTCCAGCCTGTCCCCGGAGTCCACCACGTCCTGGAGGTTGTTGCGGTGCTGGAGGACGATGAGCGCGCCGGTCTTCTGCTCCGCCATTTCGAAGCATGCGCGGGAGAGTTCCTTGGCGGAGTCATCGTCCAGGGCCTTGGGATCCCTTCCGAAAAGCCGGTCGAATAGGTTCCGGCGTTCACCTGCTATGCCGGTGGAGCGCCCCATGCGGATGAGGAACTGGCGGATTTCCGGCTGGAAAATGACTATCAGGGCGATGGCGCCGACGTCTATTATGGTGTCCAGCAAGGCGGAAAGCAACTTCATGTTCATCGCCACCGCGATTATGCGTATGACGAAGAGCATGAGTATGGCGATAAAGATGTTAACGGCGCTCGAACCCCTCAGCCAGCGGAAGGCCACGAAGATGATCAGCGCTACAACAATTATGTCTATTATATCTGCAAAACCCAGGTGCAAGAACCCGAGAATGTCTAAAATCATCATATTGCACAAAGATAACAAAAACTTTCGACTCTTTGTTATTTGCAAAATAAATCGTATATTTGCAGCCCCCAAAAAAGGGGTTACTTTGTTAAAGTATTAATAAACAGTTAATTAACCAAACCAATGCCTGGATTAATTGGAAAGAAAATCGGAATGACTTCCGTTTTCGGTGCTGATGGAAAGAACCTTCCATGCACCGTTATCGAGGCTGGTCCGTGCGTTGTCACGCAAATCCGCACTGTCGAAACAGACGGCTATGCCGCAGTGCAGCTTGCCTATGACGAAACAACAGAAAAGCACGCCAGTAAGGCCCTTCAGGGCCATTTTGCAAAGGCAGGGGTCGCTCCTATGCGTAAGATCGTCGAATTTGAGGCGGACTTCGAGGGCGAACTCAAGCTTGGCGACACTGTCACCCTGGCAGACATCATCAAAGAAGATGTTGCCTTCGTAGACGTTGTCGGTACTTCCAAAGGTAAGGGTTTCCAGGGCGTTGTGCACCGTCACCACTTCCAAGGTGTCGGCGGTAAGACCCACGGTCAGCACAACCGTCTTCGTCACCCCGGTTCCATGGGTGCATCCTCATGGCCTTCCCGCGTATTCCCCGGAATGCGTATGGCAGGGCACATGGGTCAGGATCGCGTAAAGGTATTCAACCTTCAGGTCCTCAAGGTCATCCCTGAGAACAATCTTCTCGTAGTCAAAGGTTCCGTTCCCGGAGCCAAGGGTTCTTACTTAATCGTGGAGGCGTAATTATGAAACTTCCTGTTTACAAAATCGACGGAACAGAGTCCGGAAAGAAGGTAGACCTCGCAGAGGATATCTTCGGCATCGAGCCCAATGATCACGCCATCTATCTCGACGTAGTGCAGTACCTCGCCAACCAGCGTCACGGCAACGCCAAGACCAAGGACCGCAGCGAGATCGCACACAGCACCAAGAAACTTGGTCGCCAGAAAGGCGGCGGCGGTGCTCGTCACGGAAGCCTCAAGGCCAACATCTTCGTAGGCGGCGGCCGCGTATTCGGCCCCGTGCCCCGTTTCTATCACAGCAAACTCAACAAGAAGGTCAAATCCCTCGCACGTTGCTCCGCTCTCAGTTACAAGGCTCAGGACAAGGCAATCGTGATGGTCGAGCCTTTCGTGATGGACGCTCCGAAGACGAAGGAATTCGCACAGATCCTCACCAACCTCAAGGCTGGCGACCGCAATGTGCTCTTCGTGCTTCCCGCGAACTCCGACAATATATTTCTTTCATCCCGTAACCTTCCTTATGCTGATGTCATCACCGTTGATGAAATCAACACCTACGCAATCGTAAAGGCCAACACCCTCGTGATGGTCGACGGCGTGCAGGACATCCTCGCAGAAAGGAAAAAATAATTTGAGCGATGGGAATTATCATTAAGCCAATAGTTACAGAGAAGCTGACGGCTCAGGGCGAAAAATTGAACCGTTACGGCTTTGTGGTGGACCGCAAAGCGAACAAGCTTCAGATTAAAGACGCAGTGGAGAAACTCTATGGTGTATCCGTTGCCGATGTGAATACCGTCAATTATCACGGCAAGAAGAAGAGCCGCTACACTAAGGCTGGTCTTCTTCGCGGCCGCATGAATCACTTCAAGAAGGCTTATGTCACTCTTGCTGGTGAGGATAAGATTGACTTCTACGCAAATATCTAATAGGAGGGACAGAAAATGGCAGTTAGAAAATTCAAGCCGGTAACTCCCGGTCAGAGGAACAAGGTCATCAGCAGTTTTACTGAGATCACTACCAAGAAGCCCCACAAGGCCCTTCTGGAACCCCTTAAGAGCACTGGCGGCCGTAACAATACGGGCCAGATGACAGTTCGCTACATCGGTGGCGGTCACAAGAGAATGTACCGCGTCATCGACTTCTTCCGTACCAAGGACGAATGCACCGCAACTGTGAAGACGATCGAATACGATCCTAACCGCAGCGCACGCATCGCTCTCGTCGAGTACGAAGACGGAGTCAAGAAATACATCATCGCTCCGGACGGCATCAAGGTTGGTCAGGTTATCGCATCGGGCAGCGGCATCGCCCCCGAGGTTGGTAACTGCCTGCCTCTCTCCGAGATCCCTGTAGGTACCCTCGTGCACAACATCGAACTTCGTCCCGGCCAGGGCGCCGCAATGGCCCGTTCCGCCGGTGCATCCGCACAGCTCGCTGCCCGCGAAGGCAACCACGCAGTTCTTCGTCTTCCTTCGGGTGAGACCCGTATGGTGCTCGTTTCCTGCCGTGCAACGGTCGGAACCGTCTCCAATACCGATCACAACCTGGAGAGCCATGGTAAAGCAGGTCGCCGCCGCTGGCTCGGCAAGCGCCCTCACAACCGTGGTGTTGTCATGAACCCTCATGATCACCCGATGGGTGGTGGTGAAGGCCGCGCTTCCGGTGGACATCCTCGTTCCCGTAAGGGTCTGCCTGCAAAGGGCTACAAGACACGCAATCCGAAGGCTGTGTCCAACAAGTTCATCATTGAAAGAAGAAAGAAGTAACAGGTAAAACTTAGAGAATATGAGTCGTTCATTAAAGAAAGGTCCGTACATTCAGGAAGCCCTCGAAAAGAGGATTCTTGCCATGAATGACGGCAGCAAAAAGAAAGAGGTGGTCAAGACCTGGTCCCGTGCCAGCATGATCTCCCCGGACTTCATCGGCCATACTATCGCCGTTCACAACGGAAACAAGTTCATACCTGTTTACGTTACAGAGCAGATGGTGGGTCACAAGCTCGGTGAGTTCGCACCTACTCGCACATTCAAGGGTCACTCCGGTAACAATAAGTAATTATGGGAAATCGCAAACATCTTATGGCCGAAAAGCTCAAGGAAGCAAAGAAGGCCACCGCAGTAGCCAAGTTGAATGATGTTCCTACTTCCCCCCGCAAGATGCGTCTTGTGGCAGACACTGTCCGCGGTGTCGAGGTCAATCGCGCTATCGATCTGCTTCACTTCTCAAAGAGGGAAGCCAGCATCAGGCTCGAGAAACTTCTCCGCAGCGCTGTCGCCAACTGGGAGGCCAAGAATCCGGATCAGGCAAAAGAGCTTGACAACGGTAATGTTTATGTGAAGACCATCATGGTTGACGAAGGACGCACGCTCAAGCGCATCCGCCCCTGCCCTCAGGGCCGTGCCGGACGCATCCGCAAGCGTTCAAA
>JAFZIX010000241.1 GCA_017554135.1 Bacteroidales bacterium
GGTACAGGCCTTTCCGGCATCCCTTCGCCTGAAATCGGCTTTAGAGGCTAACGGCGTGGATTTCAAATACTTTGAAATGCCTCACTCCGGACACGGTCTCCAGAACGACAGCAGAATCCAGAAACAGTGGATTATGGCCATTGATGAGTATCTGGACAAGTATATGCCGCTATAGGTAAAGCTCGCAGTAATGAGAGACTAATCCCAGAAACACTTTCTGGCAGTCAATATCATAGGCCAATGCATGGCCGGAATTAGGGAAGGGGACGTAATCATAATGCGTCCCTGTTTCTTTCAGTTTACTCATTATTAAATCCTTGTGCCCTCTTGGAACCACCCCGTCCGTGAGGCCGTAGCCCAGGAGAGTGGGCGGAGCACCCGCCTTCAACTGGTCCACGGGAGAAATCCTTTCCCATACAGGTCTGGCGCTTCCGTCAGCAATCATCCGGGGCGTCACATCCTGGCCGGACATCTTGGAGAGCCAGGCTGCAGCGCCCTTGTCGGAGCCGTCCACACCTGTAGTGAAGTTCACGTACCAATGGACGCCATTCTCCCAGGTGGAAGGGTTGAAACTCACCGGGGATGACTCCGTGATCACGAAGCGAACCGGCAGTTCGGGTTCTTCCCGGTAGCTGTACAGCAGCGCAAGACAGGCCCCGGCGGAATAGCCGTTCACCACCATCTGGGTAAGAGAAATGCCGTTTTCGGCCGAGACTGCAATGACCTTCCGAATACACTGGTGGATCTCCTCAACCATTTGGTCGATGGACGGAGTCGCTTTCCTCGTCTGCAGGGAATAATCCAACGATGCCGCCGTATAACCGGTCGCTGCGAAGAACCGGCTCCAAGCCTCTCCGTCAGCCTTTGAACCGCTGGTCCAGCCTCCGCCGTGAATGAAGAAGAAAAGCGTCTTTGCGGCAGGTTTGCTGCAATCCACGGGCAGGTACAAATCGAAAGCGAGTCCGTCGGCATACGGGATGTCCCGCTTGACGGCACCCTTGAAGTCCACGTTAATCAGCGACTGTGTTTCCTTCAGCTTTTCCTGGGATTCCAGGAAAGCGACGCAGCCGGAAAGAAGTGGGGCGGCAAGTATGAGCAGAAGCAGGCGTTTCATCAGAAGTTGATTTTAAGGGCCAAACCTCCGCCACCCTGAGAGTAAGCGACAGGCGTCACGTCGTAATTCTCAGCCTTCTTCACGGCAAGGATGCGGGAAGTCACCAACGTTGCGATTCCCGCCACGGCAATGCCGCCGCAGATGTAATAATCGGCCTTGGTGGTCTCGCCCACCATTGCCCGGAGCAGGTCTCTCTCGATGGCCGTTGCAGCAATGCCAAGGGTGCCGACACCTATGAGGGATACCCCCACAATGTCCGCCGTCTTGAACTTCCTGGCGCAGAGCGTATCTCCTTGATGCAGGGAACCAACGCCAAATCCCGGAAACAGGTTTTCACGCACGGGATCTGCCGGCCGCTGGGCAAAGGAGAGCACCGGAATGAAGAGCAGCAGTATTGTAAGCCCTCTCGTCATTTTGTCTATTTGGGCAGGCCAAAAACGTCAGTTAGCTCTTTCATCTGAGTATCAGTCATTCCGTCCGGATCAAAACCCATATTCCTGGCAGCAATGTATATTTGTGCCGCTTTGTTCAAGACATCCACCTGGTCGAAAGCGCTCATAATGTCCGTATCCACGGCAAACACGCCGTGCTTTTCCCACATCACAACGTCATAGTCATCGTCTATAGCCTTTATAGTTGCATCTGCGAGTTCCACGCTGGATGGGAGCATATATGGTACCATGCCCAAACCTCTTGGGCAGAAGGCCTTGGTCTCTGGAATCATGGACCAGAGCATACGTGATGCCGCATCTTTTTCCATCCATTTCTTGTTATGGGTCAAGGCGACCAGCTCGATGGGATGGGTATGGAGGGAGGCACGATAGGAAGAGCCTTTTGCCAAAAGATAGTCATGCACTGCCAGGTGGGAAGGAAGTTCCGAAGTTGGGGCGACGGGGGCGTCTGCTACAATCACATAGTGGGCGCAGTCCGGTGTGATGCGGATGACTGAGCCGTTTCCCATAGGATCACGGGCCAAGTCACGCATTCGTTTCTGCGTGCCTTTGCAATAAAACCAGCAGCCCTTCAGGTGAGGAAGGGTTTTGCCGATGGCAATAGGACCGCTGATGGCAGGAAGCGCCAGCATCCGTTCATCAATCCATTCGGTGATGTTAATGGTTATATTGCCGCCGTTACGCTCTGCCCAGCCTTTCATCCAGAGGTAACCGGCGACCTCGGCCACTTTGTCGATTTCGGCCTTCAAGGCCAGTTTATTATCTAAAATACTCATATGATCTGCGGTAAGAAAGTGCTGATAATAAGGACGATAATGCCTGTTACTAAAACTGTGACAGTCTTGCGGGATGCGCCCTTCCACTCCTTAAGTATGATGCCCCAGACATTGGAGAACACCACGTTCAGTGACATCAGGATGCACCAGCTGAACGTAATAAGGACCGGATAGCCCGTCAGGAAACCCTTGCCCAGGCTTAGGCCGAAGAACTGGCTATACCATAGCAGGCCGGCGAGGCAGCAGAAAAGGATGTTGTTGCCCCACAGGGTCTTCTGCCTGTAGTCGCCCCAGGTCTTGTTCTTATTGTTCTGGAATAGGCAGTAGGCCGCGTTCGTCAGGAAGCCGCCGAAGGTCACGAGCATCGTGGCCGGAAGGCTCTTGAAAATCTCCTTGGTGCCTTCCAGATAAAGGTCCTGGCCGAAGTTCAGGCCGATGTTGAAGCAGGCGCTCATGAAACCGGCGAGCAGCGCCACGGCGATGCCCTTGCCGAAGTTGAAGTCCTTCACGGCCTTCTTTTTCTCCTCCTCGGGCAGGGCGGCGGACTTCATGGCGCCCGCGATACCGATGATGGCGATGCCGACGAGCGTCACGACGACGCCGATGATGACGGCGCTCGTCAGGTCA
>JAFZIX010000242.1 GCA_017554135.1 Bacteroidales bacterium
GATCCCAAGCGCGGTTCATTCGTGATTGTGTGGAGTGATGATGTTCCCGAACCCGTCGCCATCCGCTATTGCTGGCGCAACTGGTCCGTCGGCGGCCTCTACAACAACTTCGGCATCCCCGCCGGCCCCTTCCGCACCGACGACTGGCCGGTAAACCCCGCCGACTGGGGTGAGTGATTGTTGCGCGTTCCCGGCAACTCCCTGAAACACAACACTTTAAACAAAATGGGTTGTCCAAAAATGGGCAACCCATTTTTAATAATACACTGGTAATCAAACACTTGCTGGGAACGGCTACTAATGATGTGGTAAATGCAAGAAGTTCTGCAGTTGATAGTCTGGTGGATTTATAGCCGAATGCAGCAAGCGCTTCAATGCTATTATTCTGGATGTCGATAGTTTCTCGTAATTCGGACCCTCGAAACCATACTTTTTAGACAACTTGATCATTTCCTGGTAAATCGAATGATCTCCACACTCATCCTCCATGTCGTATTCATTTCCAGCATGAGTTTCGGTAACAAGCAAAGTCTTGTCAAAAGAACCGAAAATCTCGATTAATTCATTGTAGTTCAAGAAATTATACTTTGCAATAATATAGTCCGTCAATTGCTGGCGCTCTATAGAGTTCAATCCGTTGAAAATGCGTTTAAGCACAGCATAGCTCAGGTATTTGTTTCGCTTGTAATAGATGTCAACCACAGAATATGCATCCCGCATAATATGACGACTATTCCGCTTGATCAATCTCTGGGAATATGGATGCCTGCATTTATAGTATGAAAGCAGCGTCCATCTGTAGTCCAAAGCGTGTTCGCACATCTTCCCGGCAACCGGATTGTTAAGAACATAGGCAATACATGAGATAATCTTTTTCATGACACTTTTAACGGCTTTGCCATACGGACTCATGAATACCGGACCGCGACGCCCATAGTTTTCATTGTATTCCCTTGAGAACATAGTGGTTAAGCGGATTTGGAATCGCTTCAGCACTGCCGGCTTGATATTTTTAAAGAGAGTATGGATGTGGTTGAACATAAAACAGAATGCCAATACACACAATCCCATTTCGCGCACCAGAACACTGGCAATAGTAAAATAGACCAGACAATCCTCCATCCTGTAGAAGATACCCCAGCCGTTAAAACCCTTTAAATACACATGCGTGGCTTTCATAGTCTTTTTTCTCGCCAAAATACAAGAAGGAAACGACAATGTCTAGCAGAAAAATACGCATCTGATTTATTTTTAAGTTTGCGATACGCAAACATGTTTTAACTCCCGTTGCGCGTTCCCGGCAACTCATTATAAATCAACATATTACGCCAAATGGGTTGCCCAAAATTAAGCAACCCATTTTATTTAAAATATTGTTTATCAGATAGTTACCAGGAACGCGCCAACCAAGGCTATTTCTTTTTGGCAGTAGCGAGCGGACTCACCGGGTGGTCCAAATACAACTTCATAAAGAAGCCGCCGACGACGGAGCGGGCCTGCATGGCGTTGAAAGTGGGCTGGTCGGTGTTGACCCAGTCACCGAGGGGAACGCGGTCCAAAGTAACATTATAATACTTATAGACGGGCAGGAGGAACTGGCGGAAGTCATCCACACTGCCGCACATGGCACCGGTCCAGAGTTGCCAGTCGGTCTTTGAATACTGACGGCGGCTGTCCAAAGGCAAGCCATACTCGTTGAACTGCTTCTTGTAATACTCGAGTTCCATGGGCACAACCTCCTCGTCGAACACATTCAGACCGAGGGCCTTGTCCCAAATAAGATTGTACTTCTGGCTCCATGTCCCCTCGCCATCAAAGGTCAGACGGAAGTGATCATTTTCCAAAGCACGCTCTTTCCATGAAACGGCCATGCTCTGGGCGAATTCATGGAAGGCGCGGGCCTCGTCGGACTTACCGAGCAAACGAGCCATCTTGGCATATGCGGCAACACCCAGAATGGACTTGGCACTCAAATTCACATTATGCGCAAGTTTGCCCGCAAAGTCGTCGGTGCAAAGTTGGTTCTCCGGATCCTGCCCGTTTTGAAGGGCATACAGAGCCCATTTCGTCAAGGTGGTCCAGTGCCTCTGGGCAAAACCCGCATCCGGGCTCTGCTTCAAAATCGCAGCCGTAATCAGCAGCATGTTGCCACTCTCTTCGAGAGGCATCCAGTTGCCATAATGCTGGCCATAGGCATCGGGGTACTGACCCACATCGTGGGGTGCCCAAACCTTCCCCCACTTGGGGCTCTCAGCATAATCAAAAATGAAATTGACCAGAGCCTTGGCAATCTCGGTATTATACCTCAAAAACAGCGGAAGCGAAGGATAGGTCACATCCACCGTGCCGGCGCAGCCGTTGGAGAAATTCTCCTTGGAGATGAAATACAGATTCCCGTTGTCGGCCTGCACCAGTTTGTGGGCCGCAACAGCCTGCCTGTATGCAAGGCACAGCAAATCTGCATACTCCTTGCCGCCGGACTCGGTAGCCTCCTTAATCAACTGTGAATCAAACAGATTCAGGCGGTCCTGCAGCTTGGGCCAGAGCTTCGCGGCCTTCTGCATTTCCTTGGTGATGGTATTCTTGCCATCCCTGTTCCAATAAGGACGCATGGGTTTGTCCATAAACTTGAGGGACTGGATATCATCGTATGCGAGCATGAGCACTTCCTCGGTCTCCTTCTTGATCTTCTTCATGTCGAAGCACCAGGCAATAGCAGTATCTTCATTCACGAAGTTCCCGGAGACCACGCTCTTGCTCTTTCCATAGGCCTTGGTATCCAGTTTTCCGGAGGATGCGAACACCATCCTGGCGCTTTCCGCCCTCACCACGCTCATCACACCCTTTCCGGAGACGGGAGCCATATAGAAATATCCCCAGTCGATGCGGACATCATCCCCCCGCTGCTCCAGCACCTTCTGGTCCACGGTACCCACACGCATGTATTTCACACCATCGGCGGCACCGCTCTCCAGCACCACGGGCACCACTTCCAGATCCACCGCCAGACGGGGCGAGGCCTCGAAATAGAACTCCACCGAGTGCTTCTTCTTATCTATGGGTTCCGCGCTGAAACTCACATAGTTGACCGGCCTCGAAAGCAAATCCAGGTCGTCCAGCAACAGGGTGGAAACAAAGCGCATCTTCACCTTAACCGGTCCGCACTCGAACTCGTAATTGGTGCTGGTAGGAAGCACATTGACGCTTAGTTGCGTCGCCGCGGTAGTGAACACTTCCGCCCCCTGCTCAAAATACAGCGGATCATCCGGCTGGGCATGAGGCTTGCGGCCGAACATGGGGTCGAGGACCACTTTTTCGTTGCCCAGAAGCCTGTAGGTCACCCCATCCACGCGGACAGCGGCAAGCAAAGGCTGCTTGCGGCCGCTCCAGTGGCGGGTCATATCTTCATTCGCCGCATCGGCGAAACTCCAGACGGAGAAGTACGGATCCACGGTCACCAGCGGATATGCCGGTGCGCGGAGATCGTTCTGAAAATTGATTGGCCCCGCCGCACGCAGCAGGCAGGAAAGTGCGAGAGCACAGAAAAGGAGCACTGATCTTTTCATACAATTACTTTTTTATTCTGTCAGAATACATTTTCATATAGAATCCGCCCACCACGGAGCGCCCGCGCATCTGGTGAGAGCGCGGAGTTTCGGTTTCGGTCCAGTCGCTCAGCGGCCCAGGAAGCACGGAATCGGTATAGAACTCATACAGGGGATGCACGAATCGCTGGAAGGTCTCCATGTCCGGAGCCATCGACGCAGTCCACATCACCCAGTCGGTCTTGGTATAGCCAGCCCGGCAATCCAGCGGCACGCCGTATTTGTTTTCCTTAGAAAGATAATAGGGAATCTCCGCCTCCATTATCGAAGGATCGAAGATATTCAGACCCAGCAGCCTGTCCCAGACCAGATTATACTTCAGACTCCAGGTATCCGGAGTGTCGAACGATAGCCTGTAATGATCCCCGTCGCAGGCCTCTTCCTTCCAGATTGCAGCCATGCGCGCGGCCGAATCCAGATAGAACGAAGCCACATCCTCCTTCCCGAGCATAGCCGCCATCTTACCATATGCCGCCGCCCCCAGGATCGCCTTGGCAGAGAGATTGGCATTGTTCGCCAGCCGCCCTGCAAAATCATCCGTACATAGTTGATTTTCAGGATGTTGCCCGTGCGCCAGCGCATACGCTGCCCATTTCGAGAGAGTCTCCCAGTGCCGAAGCGCATACTCCGCATCCCCATCCTCCTGCACCACCGCCGCGGTCAGCAGCAGCATGTTCCCGCACTCCTCCAGCGGCATCGTATTCCCGTAATTCTGCCCGAGCGCCTGCGGGTATCTCCCGACATCGTGCGGCGCCCAGTCGTTTGGCCAGGCGTCACTCTCGGAATAGTAGTAGATATGGTTCAGCAAGCCTTTCGCCAGTTCCTTATTATAAAGCAGAAGCAGCGGCACGGAGGGATAAGACACGTCCACTGTGCCAATGCTGCCGTTGGAGAAGTTTTCCTTGGAGAAGAAGAACAACTCCCCGTCCGGCCCCTCCACCAGTTTGTGCGCGGCGATGGCCTGGCGGAAGACGGCGGCGCAAAGGTCCGAATACTCCTTTCCACCGGCCTTCAAAGCCTCTTTCAGCAGTGCTTTGTCGAAGGATGCGCAGAGCCTGGCGACTCTTCCCTCCTGCGCGGCCGCGGCAGCGATTTCCCGGGTGATGGTGTTATCCCCCGCACGGTTCCAATATGGCCTGAGGGCCTGCCCAAGGTAATTTATTGAGTAGATGTCGTCGTATGCGAGCAGCAGGGTGCGGCTCGAGCGTTTTACCCCTTTCCCAAGGTCGCAGACGCACGCCAGAGCGAGATCGTCCTGCACGAAAT
Source organism: Bacteroidales bacterium (assembly GCA_017554135.1). Taxonomy (GTDB): domain Bacteria; phylum Bacteroidota; class Bacteroidia; order Bacteroidales; family UBA932; genus Cryptobacteroides. The sequence goes on from JAFZIX010000242.1 coordinate 4,872, forward strand.
CCAGCGTTGTGACATCCTCCTGCACTGCCCCCAGAACTCCACCGTCAGCGAATGCTTCGCGCGCAGGAACTCCCTTAACCACAGCCACTTGCCCCTTGTTCCCGGCAGCGGCCAGATAGAAGTATCCCCAGTCTATGCGGATGTCATCCGCCGCACGGCCCAGCAGGTCCTGAGAGACGGTGCCGGCGCGGACGAAATCAACTCCATCGGCCGAGCCCTTCTCCAGCGTCATCGGCACCATATAGAAATCCATCGCTATGCGCGGGGATGCCTCGAAGTACAGTTGCACGTCGTGCCGCCTGCCATCCAGCGAGCGCACGTCGAAGCGTGCATATCCCACAGGGCGCGTCAGCAGGTCCAGCCTGTCCGGCAGAAGCGGAGAAGTGAAGTTCAGTTCCAACTCCACCGGACCGCACTCGAAGGCATATAAACTCCTGGTAGGCAGCACGTTGGCCCCAGTCTGCACGGCGGCCTCAGCAAACACTTCCGGCCCCCGGTAAAGATAACTGGAATCCGGCTCCAGATGCGGGCGGATGCGCCCTTCGGGCACTCCGGGCTTGGCATTCTCGCATCCAAGCACCCGGTAAACTTTCCCGTCCACCCTGAGCGCCGCGAGCAGGGGCTGTTTCCGTCCCGTCCAGTGGCGTGTCACATCTCCCGTCAACTCAGGCCCGAAGGACCAGAGCGAGAAGTAGGGATCCACGCTCACCAGCGGAGTCGCGGTAGGCTGCAGGCCGTTCTCGTATGAGAATCGCCCCCCGCATGCGCAGAGCAGCAGGGCCGTCAGGGCGATGCAGGGAAGCCGTCGCATTAAAGGTCTATTTCAACGATATAATCGATGCTGTAGTCAGCCCCTGCGGGGAGCGTGACGGTGAAATCTTTCTTGGTTTTCTTGAACTTGAGAGCGGCACCGGTAGCGAAATCCACCGCACGCTTGGCCTTGACGCGGAAGGGCAGGGTGATAACGCCGCCTTCC
>JAFZIX010000243.1 GCA_017554135.1 Bacteroidales bacterium
GCCTGGGGCCCCGGAAGGGTGAAACCGGTGATGTTAAGGTCGGTCAGGTAATGCCGCAGGCGTTTCTCCACCGCCTCTCCGTTCACCAGCAGATCTGCCCATGGTGCGGGCCGGCAGGGGAGTATTCCGTCTGTCACCAACTGGGCCGTCAGGTTGAAATCCCAACTGGAAGAGTGGAATGCAGTGCGCCCGAGGGCGATATTGCGGTATTTCTTTCCGCCCGGAATCACTTTCGGTGCCGTGCACTCCGCGGGATTACCGGGATAGATGCCTATGCCGCGCGTGTGGAGGACAGACGCGTTTTTCTGGCAGGACGACATTGCCGCCAGTATAAATAAAGAAAGGAGAATGCGGTATTTCATATTGTCTGGTTACAAGCACACGAATATACGGATTTTTTGGCACATTTGCTGGCCCGGGCCGGTTTGTAAAAACCGAAATAATTGGCTATTTTCGCAAAAAATAGACTTGATATGAAAGGCATCAGCAGATTAACGGCCGGGCTCGGGGCTCTTGCGGCGATAGGCGCCTGCAGTTCCGAAAAACAGTCCAGGCCCAACATTGTCTTCTTCTTTGCCGACGACATAGGCGCAGAATGTTTCGGCTGCTACGGCGGCATAGAGTACGAAACCCCCTGCATCGACTCCCTGGCCCGAAACGGCATCCAGTATATGAATATGAATGCCCAGCCGCTGAGCTCGCCCTCGCGCGTGCAGGTGATGACGGGCCTTTACAACGACCGCAACTACGTGGCCTTCGGCTACATGAACGAAGATGAGCACACCTTCGCCCAGGTGGCGAAGCAGGGCGGATACGAGACCGCGATCGTGGGCAAATGGCAACTCGGCCGCAGCCGTGCGATGCTCCCCAAGGCCGGATTCGACGAGTTCTTCTGCAGCCAGATAGAGATGTATCTCGAGAGCCGCGGCCCGCGCCAGACCGACCGTTACGCCAACAGCATGTGGGACAACAACGGCCAGCGCTACGACTTCGCGATCTACGGCCCGTATGCGATGCAGGACTATGCCTTCGACTATATCGACCGCAAAGTCGAGGAGGGCAAACCCTTCCTGCTCTACTACACCGAGCCGCTGGTGCATACTCCGCACACCACCACCCCGGACACAAGTATCTGGGACGACCTCTACGACAGCCGCTTCTCTTCCGGCGCCGACACTTCCTACTTCAAGTTCCAGGTGCGCTACATGGACCACCAGGTTGGCAACATGGTCCGCCACCTGAAGGAAAAGGGTGTCTGGGACAATACCATCTTCATCTTCGCCTCCGACAACGGCACTTCCACCCGCATCCTTTCCAAGACCTGTGACGGCCGTGAATGGCAGGGCGGAAAGGGTGAACCTACCTATCTGGGCACCCACGTGCCGATGATAATCGCCTGGGGAGACCGCCTTGCCGGCCGCAAGGCGGAGCACCTCGCGGACCTCACCGACATCCTCCCCACCATAGCCGACATCGCCGAGGTGAAGATTCCTGAAGACTGGGACCTGGACGGCGTCAGCCTCTACCCGGAACTCTGCGGGAAGGAGCCGAATGCCAAGGACCTGGTGCTCATCCACTTCAATCCTCTCTGGCCTACCACTCCTTCGCCGAAGGCATCCCGCTATGCGATGGATGATGACTACGCATACTTCTGGGACGGCCGCATCTACAACTACCGGGAGGATCCGGAATTCCGTAAACCGCTGGCATGGGAGGATGCTCCCGCCGAACTCCAGGCCCGCCTGCAGCCGCTGAAGGAGCGCGTGGATCAGATGGCGGATTTCTATCCGGACAAGCCCGGCGCGCCCAGGAGGTTCCCGTATAAGACTTTTTACGATTTTGCGCCCCCGCAGAATCCGTTCTAATGGGAGACGCTTTCGGAAATACCCTTAGTTTGAACGATGCCGTCCGCCTCTCCGGGCCGACGGCGTTCAACATGATGCTCAAGCCGGCGGGTTCGCTCTGCAACCTGAACTGCAAATATTGCTACTACCTCGATAAGGCGGAAATCTACGGAGGGCGTGAGCCGGTGATGAGCGAGCAGATGCTGGAGACGGTGGTGAGGGAGTATATCGCTGCCAACGAAGTGCCGGAGGTGACCTTTAACTGGCACGGGGGCGAGCCGCTGCTGCTGGGGCTGGACTTCTACCGCAAGGCCCTGGAATTTGAGCGGAAATACGCCGGCGGGAAGAAGATAAACAACACCATCCAGACCAACGGAGTGCTGGTGGACCGTGCCTGGGCGGAGTTTTTCCGCGAAAACGGTTTCCTCGTGGGCATCTCCATCGACGGTCCGCAGGAGGTACATGACCGCTACCGTAAGGATAAGGGCCGGCTCCCCACTTTCGAGCGGGTGATGCGTGGCCTGGAGTGCCTGCAGGCGGCTGGAGTGGACTTCAACACCATGTCTACCATCAACAAGGCATCCGAGGGCAGGGGACTGGAAACATATCGTTTCCTGAAGTCCATCGGGAGCCGCTATATGCAGTTCATGCCGGTGGTGGAGCATGTGAAGGACGGGCGCATAGTGGATCCTTCGGAAGAGGGTGCCCGGATTGCACCGTGGTCCATCAGCGGAATAGCCTTCGGACGCTTCCTTTGCGATATTTTCGACGAGTGGGTGAAGCGGGATGTCGGACGCGTGTTCGTTGGGCAGTTCGATGCGGCGCTGGCCTGCTGGTGCGGGGTTCCTCCCGGGATCTGCGTGTTTTCGGATACTTGCGGCGGCAACGCCATCGTCGAGCACAATGGGGACCTCTACCCCTGCGACCATTTCGTCTATCCCAAATACCGGCTTGGCAACATCGCCGAGACGCCCATCCGCGAACTGATGGCATCCGACGCGCAGGTTCGATTCGGGATTGACAAGCGCAACACCCTGCCGTCCGCCTGCCGCAAATGCCGGTGGTTTTTCGCTTGCCACGGTGAGTGCCCGAAGCACCGTTTCAACCGCACAGAAAAGGGAGAAACCGGCTTGAACGCACTCTGCGAGGGATACAAATTGTTCTATTCGCACGTGGCACCATATATGGATTATATGAAGAAACTGCTCCAGCAGGGCCTGTCCCCGGCGGGAGTTATGCTCAAACAATAGTATGAAAAGAATTATAGTTTTTCTCGGGCTTTGCTGCCTGCTTCTGCAGACAAGTTGCCTGAAGTTTGGAAAAGAGGAATGGGAGCGCCTGGGCACGGATGAAAAGGAACTCTACTTCGTCAATAAGTTCGGCCTTAACATGATGTCGGTCTACTACCTGTGGAGCGAAGAGATCCAGAGCGGGCTTAGCACCTGGAAGTATTCCTCGGATCCCATAGCGAAAGTGCGGGAAATCCGTTACAAGGATGAAGCGGGCCGCGATATAGACAAGTGGAGTCAGATGACGGACGATTATGAGGCCTTCCAGGGTTACGTGACGGGCGATACAAGGTCCAACGGCCTGGAATTCACGCCCTTCTATGCCGACGAAACGAAGAAAAACGTGGTGCTGGCCGTTGTCTACACCTATCCGGACAGCCCCGCGTCCGATCTCGGCCTGAAGAGGGGAGACGTGATAGTTGCCTTGAACAACACCCTGCTCACTCCGTCGAACTACTCGGAAGTGATTTACAATACCCTTTACAGCGGGAATCCCTGCACCATCACCATGGCCGATGGCACCGACAAGCACCTGGCAGTCAAGGATATGTATGTCAACCCCATCATCTGCCATAAGGTAATAGAAAAAGACGGCCGCAAGATCGGGTATCTGCATTACACGTCCTACACCCTCAAGTCCTGCGAAGAACTTGTGGATATCTTCAAGGGATTCAAGGAAGCCGGCATCACCGAGTTGGTTCTGGACCTCCGCTACAACGGTGGCGGCTATAGCGTGACCAGCGAAGTGCTGGCATCGATGATAGTTCCCTTAAAGGAGGTGCAGAACGAAAGCGTATTCCAGAAAGACGTATACAATGCCACGCTTAACGAGGCCTGGGGCGAAGAAATCACCAAGTTCGGAACCGCTCACGAATATAGCGACGAAGATGGAAAGCACAGCGTTTCCACAAGTGGCGCTAATCCCGATATCAGCAAACTTACAGTCATCATGACAGAGAATACCGCATCGGCCTCCGAGGCTACTGTATGCGGTCTTTTGCCCTATATGGACATCAAATTGGTAGGTGAGCGTTCGGGGGGCAAGTACTGCGGTGGTTTCATAGTGGACGGCCCCACTTTCTACGGTTGGGTTAAAGATGAACTCAGCAAGAGTGAATACAATGCCGCGGTGAAATACAGCAAAAACTGGGGCATTTATGTAATGGTATCCCGCTACGCCGACAAAGACGGCAACACCCCCTGCATGCCTAACGGTTTTTCGCCGGACGTGGTAGTCTCCGACAACCCCCTGGACGGTTATCAACTCGGGGATGAGAGGGAAACTATGCTGGCCGCCGCGCTCAGCGGCAGTGGCTTGTCACAGCTTTCAAGGCCAGTCCGCAAAGCCCCCCAGGCCGTTCCAGGGCCGGTTCGTCATCCCGAAGTCAGAATACTGAATACCAGAAACATATTCGAATGATGAAGAAATACATTCTTTTAGCGGCGGCGCTGATTCTTGCCGCATGCACCTGCCACGATAATCCCGTGGCATCGGTCGATCCACTCATCGGCTCCGGTTTCCATGGTCATGTGTTCGTGGGCGCGAACGTGCCCTTCGGCTTCGTACAGGCCGGCCCTACCAATGTTTCCCAGGGCTGGGACTGGTGCTCCGGCTATCATGAGTCCGACTCCACCGTCATCGGTTTTTCCCACACCCACCTCAGCGGCACCGGCTGCGGGGACCTTCTGGACATCACCCTCATGCCTGTCGTCGGCAAAGACCTGGTCTATGCCCGTGGCAGGAAGGATGAGGAAGGGAGCGGCCTCTGGAGTTACATGGACCGCAGCAAGGAGATTGCCGGGCCAGGCTACTACAGCGTTCCTCTCACGCGCTACGGTATCACTGCGGAAATGACCGCCACCGAGCGCTGCGCCATCCACAGATACACCTTCCCTGCATCCGAGGAGGCCGCCTTCGTATTCGACCTGCGCAACGGAGGCAACTGGGATCACACCACCGAGGCTTTCGCCGAGGCCGTGGGAGATAATGCCATCCGTGGCTGGCGCTTCTCCAAGGGATGGGCAAAGAACCAGCGCATCTACTTCTATGCCGAGTTCTCCAAGCCCGTCGGCGTGGAATTCATCCCTGCGGTTGATGATTACGGCAAGGTGCAGGAACAGATGTTCACCCGGGTGAACTTCAGCACCACGGAAGGGGAGCAGGTGCTTGTGAAGGTGGGACTTTCCGCCGTCAGCACCGAAGGCGCCGAGATGAACCTCCGTACCGAAATTCGGGACTGGAACTTCGACAAGGTTCAGCGCAATGCCGTCAAGGCCTGGAACAAGGCCCTTTCCAAGATTAAGGTCGAGGCTCCTGAAGAGACCAAAACCATCTTCTACACCGCCCTCTACCATGCCATGATAGCCCCCTCGCTATTCAACGATGTAGACGGCTCCTACCGCGGCTCCGACGACCAGGTTTACGAGAAGGCCGACTTCGACAACTACACCACATTCTCGCTCTGGGATACCTACAGGGCCGAAATGCCCCTGCTCTGCATCATAGAACCCGCCCGCATGGATGATATGGTGGAGACCATGCTCAAGATAGGCGAGCAGCAGGGCTTCCTGCCCATCTGGCACCTCATGGCCAATGAGACCTACTGCATGCCCGGCGAAGCCGGCGTGATTGCCGTCGCGGATGCTATCGTCAAGGGATTCAAGGGCTTCGACCGTGAGGCGGCCTACGAGGCTCTCAAGAGTTCTCTGGATACCGTAGGATGCGGAAATGAATACCGCATCAAATATGGCTACGTGCCCTCCGACCTCTGCGGAACATCCCTCGGAAAGGATATGGAATTCGCCATTGCAGACGCTGCGGTGGCCAATGCCGCCCGCGCGCTCGGCAAGGCCGACGACGCCATCTTCTTCGACCTGCGCAGCCACAGTTATCGCAACTACATGGACCCTGAAACCGGTTTTGCCCGTCCCAGAATGCTGGACGGCAGTTGGCGCACCCCCTTCAACCCCTTCGGCCATATCAACACCGATTACACCGAGGGCAATGCCTGGCAGTACACCTGGCTGGCTCCCCACGACGTGGACTGGCTGGTGGAATTCGCCGGAGGCAAGGAAGGCTTCGAGGCTAAACTCGACTCCCTCTTCACCGTCTCTCCTGAACTGGAAGAAGGAGCCGCGCCTGACATGTCCGGCATGATAGGCCAGTATGTGCATGGGAACGAGCCCAGCCACCATATAATCTATCTCTATGCGATGCAGGGCCTGCCCTGGAAGACCGCCGACAAGGCGCGTGAGGTGATGACCACCCTTTACACCACCGACCACGCAGGACTCTGCGGCAACGAGGATGTGGGTCAGATGTCTGCATGGTACATCCTTTCCGCCCTCGGATTCTATCAGGTGGAGCCTGCCTGCACGCAGTTCTGGTTCGGCAGCCCCGTGGTGGACAAGGCGGAAATCAACGCCGGCGGCAGGAAGTTCACGGTAATCGCGAAGAACAACAGTCCCGAGAACAAGTACATCCAGTCCGTAACGCTGAATGGCAAGCCTTACGACCTGCCATTCATAGATTACAAGGACATCATGTCCGGAGGAAAACTCGTGCTTGAAATGGGCTCTGAGCCCGCTCTCTGGTACTAGTTATCTTTAGGAGCAAGAATATAGAACAGGGCATTCTCCAGGATATATGCCAGGAGGATGCCCAAAATTATAAACTGCCAGCGAAGCCTGAACAGTGCCACCAGCACTATAATAATGGCCGAGATGCTGACGATTGCGGTCCGTAGCATCTTCGTGACCGTATCTGCCTTGATGCCCTTTCCGAACTTGAATGAGAACATAGGGAGTTCGCATACGAGCAGGAAGCATAGCAGGATGGACATGACGGCGATTATCACCGGAATCCACCTCCACCAACTATCCGGCAGGAACGCGGTAATGCAGCAGAAAGAGCCGCAAATAAGGGCGCTGGCGGGA
>JAFZIX010000023.1 GCA_017554135.1 Bacteroidales bacterium
GCGGCCGCCCAGGGCCTTCTGGCAGGGATTAACGCCCATTTGAAGATTGCTGAAAAGGATCCTTTCTTGCTTGGCAGAGATGATTCTTATATTGGAGTTTTGATAGACGACCTGATTACTAAAGGTGTTGACGAACCATATAGAATGTTCACTTCCAGGGCTGAATACCGGGTTCTTTTAAGGCAGGATAATGCCGACGAAAGGCTTACTGAAAAGTCCCATGCAATCGGACTTGCAAGCGAGCAAAGATATGCTCTGACAATGTCTAAATATGAGCAGGTATCAGCGTTGACGGACTTTTGTGACAGTGTTAACATCACGGCTAAACAAGCAAATTCCTATTTGGAATCCGTGGGTTCTGCGCCTCTTGGTGACTCTAAAAAGATTGCCGATGTTGCTCTTCGCCCGGAAGTAAACCTTGAAAAATTGCTTTCATTTGTTCCACGTGGAACAGTTTTTCACGACTCAAAAGTAATTGAATCGGTAGAAATCACACTTAAATATAGAGGATATATTGAGCGCGAAAAACGTATGGCGGAGAAACTTCACAAACTAGAAGATCTGATAATTCCTGATAATTTTGACTTCGATAAAGTGTCTGGTTTGACTATTGAATGTCGCCAAAAATTAAAGCGCTACAGTCCTAAAACTATAGCGCAGGCTTCCAGGATTTCCGGTGTTTCGCCGGCGGATATTTCTGTTTTGCTGGTGTATTTTGGCCGCTAGAGCATCTTCAGGGCAGCCTTGATGATATCTTCCACCTTCGCATCCGGGCTGTCTTTCAATATCTTCTGAATAGCCTTTTGGATATTTGCCTTGTTGAATCCGAGCATTACGAGGGCGGATGTTGCTTCGTCGACCGTTTCGTTGCTTGCCACCGTGAACAGCACGTTTGAATCGCTGCCTCCACCCTCCAGTATCTTATCTTTCAGTTCCAGAACCAGACGTTGTGCCGTCTTCAGTCCAATGCCTTTAATGGACTTAATCAGATTAACATTTTCTGCTATCACAGCCTGCCGGAATTCTTCTGCAGAGAGAGAAGACAATACCATGCGTGCGGAGGCTGCCCCCATTCCGGAAACACTCGTAATCAACTGAAACAGAGCCCTCTCGTCTTTGTTTGCAAAGCCGTAGGACACTTCACTTCCATCCCGGGTATTGACCTGTGTCTGCACAAAGACCTTTGCCTGGGACTTTCCTTCCAAAATCGCATAAGTTTGAAGTGAAATCTCCAGACGATATCCTATACCATTGTTGTCTATTACCACCTGGGTGGGGTTCAATTCTTCTACTTTTCCGGAAATGTAATCTATCATAAGTTCTTACTGTTTTGCTATCGCAAATGTAGGCAAAAATTACTACATTTGTTCCTCTATTCAGAAGATGATATGGATGTAAATAGCCTTCGATCCCAGTTTCCGCAACTGAAGGAAAGTGTCTACGGCAAACCGCTGGTTTACCTGGATAACGCCGCGACCTCCCTGAGGCCGCTTTCCGTCGTGCAGGCATGGGACGAAATGAGCCTGAAACACAACTCCAATCTTCACCGGGCCGTGCATAAAACGGCAGTGGATGCAACCGAAAAATTCGAGGCGACGCGTGTTGCCGTGGCAGACTTTATCGGCGCATCTTCTCCGAAGGAAATAGTTTTCACGTCGGGCACCACGCAATCGATTAATCTGCTTGCCGCTTGCCTGGAAAACGCCGGCTTTTTCTCGGAAGGAGATGAGATTCTGATTGCCGAAAGCGAGCACCATTCGAATATCGTTCCCTGGCAGATGGTTGCTGCTCGCAAAGGGTTGAAAATCAAAGTTTTACCCGTTGATAACAACGGTGAAATCCTTATTTCGAGGCTGCCGGAACTGCTGACGCCCAAAACAAAAATCTGCTGCGTCGCGCAGGTGTCGAATGTGCTGGGAATAATCAATCCTGTCAGGGAAATCTGCGAGATCTGCCACGCCAACGGAACCCTTTTTTTGGTGGACGGAGCGCAGGGAGTCGCTCACCTGACCACCGATGTCCTGGCTCTCGGGTGCGACTTCTACGCCTTCTCCGGGCACAAGATGTTCGCGGCTCCCGGCGTTGGTGTTCTTTATGGCAAAAAGCAGTTGCTCGACAGCCTGCCGCCGTACATGGGCGGAGGAGAGATGATAGAGTCCGTTTCCTGGGAGAAAACCACCTTTGCACCGGTGCCCGGAAGGTTCGAGGCAGGCACCCAGAATATCTCCGGAGTGCCCACCCTGGTGCCGGCGATAGAATTATGTAAACAACTGAAAACCAGTGAAATAGAGAAAGAACAGGAGAAGATTAAGAACCTGATTCTCGAGGCTTTCGAGAAGGATCCGGACATCACTCTCCATGGAAATCCGGTGGAGCGCGAAAAGAAGATTCCTCTGTTCTCGATCTCGGTCAAAGGCGCTCACCACGAGGATCTTTCGCTGATACTGGACAAGATGGGCATAGCCACCCGTTCCGGCCAGATGTGTGCGGAGCCGCTGATGGACAGGTTCGGGGTGACCGGCATGCTCCGGGCATCATTCGCCCCCTACAACACGTTGGAAGAGGCGAATTATTTTATCGAATGCCTGCAGAAGGCCATAAAGATGCTGAAATGAACACGTTAGAAGAAGCAAAATCTGCCGTTGTCGAGGAGTTTTCCATGTTCGACGAGTGGCTGGACAAATACGAATATCTCATTGAACTCGGGAAAAACCTCGAAGTGTTCCCCGTGGAACTTAAAACCGACAGCCGCCTTATAAAAGGCTGTCAGTCAAGGGTTTGGCTGGATGTGAGAGAGGAAGGAGGCCGGCTTTATTTTCGCGCTGACAGTGACGCAATCATCACGAAGGGCATCATATCCCTGCTGATTCAGGTCTACAATGGGCGCACGGCAGAGGAAATCCGGCAGGACGACTTTTCTTTCGTGGAGAGTATCGGCCTGCGGGAAAACCTCTCTCCCACCCGTGCAAACGGGCTTAATTCAATGATAGAAACCATACGCAGGGAGGCGGAAAAGAATGCCTGACAAGAATGAAATACTCACCCCGGAAGACGTAAAGGAACTTGCGCCTCTTTATGACGCTGTAATACTGGCTCTGAAGCAGGTGTACGACCCCGAAATACCGGTCAATATCTACGATCTCGGGCTGATTTACGAACTCAATATCAGCAAGGCCCGCGAGGTGTTCATCAAGATGACTTTCACCGCCCCGAACTGCCCCATGGCGGACGAGGTGATGGCGGATGTGCAGCACAGCGTGGAGATGACCCCGGGCGTAAAGAAATGCACCATAGAGCTGACCTTCGAGCCCGTCTGGGACCAGTCTATGCTCTCCGACGAGGCCCGCATCGCCCTTGGATTCGACCCTGAACTATAACTATAAAAGAATGGCAAAACTCTATCTTGCACTCGGAAGCAACATCGGCGCTCGGCAGGCAAACATAATGTCTGCCCTGAGTTTCCTGAACGGATACCTCGGCCGCTACGAGGCCCTTTCAGACATCATCACCACCGAAGCGCACGGCTTCGATGGCCCTGAATTTCTGAACTGCGTGGCCCGTTACAGCACCCGCAAAAGCCCAGAAACCATCCTCTCCATATGCAAGGAAATAGAGCAGCGGATGGGGCGCAGGGAGCAGGTGATGTATGCCCCGGATGGCAGCCGCATCTTCCACAACCGCATCATCGATATAGACATTCTGAAATACGGAAAAGTGGAGATGAACACCCCGGAACTGACCATTCCGCACCCCCAGATAGAAACCCGCCCTTTCGTGCGTCCGCTGCTTGAGCAGGTTATGAAAAATGATTAAATTTGTAGGAATTAGATAAAGAAAAAATGACACAAGACGAACTTTTCAAGATTCTGGTAGCCCACTGCAAAGAGTATGGCTTTATTTTCCCTTCCAGCGAAATATACGATGGCCTGGGAGCCGTTTATGATTATGGCCAACTCGGTGTGGAACTCAAGAACAATATCAAGAATTACTGGTGGCAGGCGATGGTGCGCCTGAACGAGAATATAGTCGGTATAGACGCGGCCATCTTCATGCATCCCAGCACCTGGGTGGCTTCCGGGCACGTCGCAGCCTTCAATGACCCCCTCATCGACAACCGCGACTCCAAGAAGCGCTATCGCGCGGATGTCCTCATCGAGGACTATCTTGCGAAGATCGAGGAAAAGATCAACAAGGAGGTCGAGAAGGGCCGCAAGCGTTTCGGAGACTCCTTCGACGAGGCGAAATTCCGCGAAACCAACCCCAACGTTCTGCGCGAAAAGGCCCATTACGAGGAGGTTCACAACCGTTATGTGAAGGCGGAAAATGCCAACGACCTGGCGGAATACAAGCAGATAATCCTCGACTGCGGCATTGTCTGCCCCATCTCCGGCACCAAGAACTGGACGGATGTGCGCCAGTTCAACCTGATGTTCAGCACCCAGTTCGGCTCCACCGGCGAGGGTGCCAACACCGTCTATCTGCGCCCCGAAACCGCCCAGGGCATCTTCGTGGACTATATCAATGTGCAGAAGACCGGCCGCATGAAGATTCCTTTCGGCATCGCCCAGATCGGAAAGGCCTTCCGCAACGAGGTGGTGGCCCGCCAGTTCATCTTCCGCATGCGCGAATTCGAGCAGATGGAGATGGAGTTCTTCTGCAAGCCCGGCACCGAGATGGAGTGGTTCAAGAAGTGGAAAGAGACCCGCATGAAATGGCATAAGGCCCTCGGAATGGGAGACGAAAACTACCGCTTCCACGACCATGAGAAACTTGCCCACTACGCCAACGCCGCAACCGATATCGAGTTCAACTTCCCCTTCGGATTCAAGGAACTCGAGGGTATCCATTCCCGCACGGACTTCGACCTCGGAAATCACCAGCAGCTCTCCGGAAAGAAGCTGCAGTACTTCGATTCCGAGACGGGCGAAAGTTATGTTCCCTACTGCGTCGAGACTTCTATCGGCGTGGACCGCATGTTCCTCACCGTGCTAAGCCACTCCTACAAGATGGAGCAGTTGGAGAACGACGAGAGCCGCGTAGTGCTGAGCATCCCCGCACCGCTGGCGCCCGTGAAGGCCGCCGTGCTGCCGCTCGTCAAGAAGGACGGCCTGCCGGAACTCGCACAGAAGGTGATGGACGACCTGAAATACGACTTCAACTGCCAGTACGAGGAGAAGGACAGCATCGGAAAGCGCTACCGCCGCCAGGATGCCATCGGCACCCCGTTCTGCATCACCATCGACCACCAGAGTCTGGAGGATGGTTGCGTGACCGTGCGCGACCGCGATACGATGAATCAGGAGCGCGTGAAGATCGAGGATTTGCACGCAATGATCGAGAAGAAGGTCTCGCTCAGCAACCTGCTAAGGCAGTTATAATGACCAGTTTTGCTGACATAGGAAAGAAGGAGGCCCTTAAGCGATTGTATGAGGGCTCCGGGTTTGCGGTCGGAACCCCGGTTGCACACAAGGTGCTGCTCGAAGGGGTGGACTTCAATCTCGTTTACTTCCCACTTAAGCACCTTGGGCATAAAGCCGTTACGGCGGTAACAGGTGAGCTTTTCTCCCTACTTTATCATCCCGAAACGCTATCTGTGGTTCTGGGTGTGAGTGCAAAGTTGGACTACCCCCAGGTGGAAGAGATCTGGCAGGGGGTGACCACCGCCGCGAAGGAGTATGGATATAAGAATGTGTCCCTGGATCTCCAGCCTTCAAAGAACGGACTTTGCATCAGCGTGTCCGCCAGCGGCGAGCGCAGCAAACTCACCGAAGTGCGCCGGCCCAAGCCCCACACCAAAGACCTGCTGTGTGTCAGTGGACGGCTCGGGGCGGCCTATCTGGGCCAGTGCGTGATGGAAAGGGAGTTGGAGCGCTTCGAAAAGGGAGAGTCCGACCGCAAGGAACTCGAGCAGTACAAGATGCTGGTAGGAGCCTACCTCAAACCCGAACTGGACCCTGGAATAGTAGGCAAGTTGGAAGAAGCGGAAATCATTCCTTCCGCCGGCTGCCTGATTACCCACGGCCTGGCCGATGCAGTGAAGCGCATCGCGGAGCAAACGGGCTTCGGAGCAAAGGTTTATGCCGACCGCATCCCCTTCGAAGGGAACTCTTTCGAACTGGGGAGAAAACTCAATCTGGACCCGGTTTCTGCTGCTATTAACGGTGGGGAGGACTATCAGCTTCTGTACGTCGTTCCCATCCTCGAAATGGAGAAGTTCCGCAGGGATTTCCAGACCTTCGATATTGTCGGCCACCTTGCCCAAAGAGAAGTCGGCACCGTGCTCGTTACCCCGGAAGGAGTCGAACTTCCTCTCCGGGCTCAGGGCTGGAAAGAAGACGAATAATCACTAAAACATCCGAATATGAAAAAGATCATCGCAACCCTCAGCGCGCTGGTGCTCATCGCATCGGTTGCAAACGCACAGAACGGCCTCGGCGGCCTGCTCGGTAAAATCTTCGGCGGTGGAAACCAGACCGAAACCACGGCCCAGGACAACGGTTCTACCGCAGCGTCCACAGCAGAAACCCTGCTCGGCGGCCTGCTCGGCACCGTTATCTCCCAGGTAGTTCCCGTGTCGCTCCCCGGCACCTGGACCTATTGCGGCATCGCATCTGCAATCGAGACCGAAAATACCCTCACCACCCTTGCCGCATCCGCCTACAAGGAGAAACTCGAGACCAAACTCGACGGCTATCTCCAGAGAATCGGCATCGTGCCCGGCGTTGCAACCATCACTTTCAACGCGGACAACACATTCTCCATTGCCAGCCAGACCAAGACCATCGCTTCCGGCACCTACACCTACGACACCAAGACCAAGGAAATCGTGATGAAACTGGGCAAGGTCTATAGTTACATGACCATGGAAGGAACCGTTACTGCTTCCACCAACGGCGCCCAGGTGCTCTTCGACGCCAACAAGTTCCTGGCATTCGCAAAGAAGGCCATCAAGGTGGTCGGCGCAGGCAAAGACAATTCCACCCTCAACACGGTTGCCAACCTTGCCGAGCAGGTCACCGGCCTGAAACTCGGCTTCGACATGAAGAAATAGGCGTCCATGGCAAGCTTCGTACCCCTTCACGTCCACACGGAATATTCCATCCTCGATGGGATGTCCAACATAAAGAAACTGTTCGCCCGTGCCGACGAACTGAAGATGCCTGGCCTGGCCATCACCGACCATGGCAACATGTATGGCGTGAAGGAGTTTTTCGATGCCAGCAAGAGTTTTCCCAACATCAAGCCCATCATCGGATGCGAAGCCTACGTTACCCAACACTACGACCATAAGCTCAAAGACAACGAGCATAGCAAATACTATCACCTCATCCTGCTGGCAAAGAACCACACGGGCTACAAGAACCTGATGAAGATAGTGTCCACCGGGCATATCGAGGGAATGTACTACGGCAAGCCGCGTGTCAGCCACGAGATAATCGAAAAATACCACGAAGGTCTCATCTGCTCCTCCGCCTGCATCGCCGGCGAGATTCCCCGCTGCATCCTGGCGGGGGACATGGACGGCGCCGACAAGGCCATCGAGTGGCACAAAAGCGTCTTCGGGGAAGATTACTACCTCGAGGTGATGCTCCATAAGACCGAGGTGCCGGGGTTGTCCCTGGATCTCTACCATCACCAGCAGAAGGTCAACGAGGCCATTTTCGAACTCGCCAAGAAGCACGGAGTGAAGGTGGTGGCCACGAACGACACCCACTTCATCCGCCGGGATGACGGCCCCGCGCACGACCGCCTCATCTGCCTCACCACCAACGCGATGGTGAACGACGCCAAGCGCCTCCGCTACACGCAGCAGGAATACCTGAAGAGCGAGGATGAGATGCTGGCGCTCTTCCCGGAGCATCCGGAGGCGATCTTCAACACCCGCGAGGTGATGGAGAAGGTGGAGCGCTACGACATCAACAGCGCCCACATCCTCCCAAAATTCACCATAGACCCCGCATTCCTGGCAGAAATCGACAAGTACCTGGAACTCTATAAGGACGTCATCGACCGCGGGCGGAACGACGAGAAAGGCAACTACCGAGGGGATGAATTCTGCCGCTCGGTCGCCTACCTCTGCCATCTTACCTGGGAAGGTGCCCGCGAGCGCTACGGCGAAGCCATCGATACCGATACCGACCTTCGCGAGCGCATCGACTTCGAACTGAAGACCATCTCCTACATGGGCTTCCCGGACTACTTCCTAATCGTGCAGGACTTCATCAACTGGGCCAAGCGCAACGGAATCTCGGTAGGCCCCGGGCGAGGCAGCGCCGCCGGCAGCG
The DNA here is from genome assembly GCA_017554135.1 of Bacteroidales bacterium. GTDB lineage: Bacteria > Bacteroidota > Bacteroidia > Bacteroidales > UBA932 > Cryptobacteroides. The sequence goes on from JAFZIX010000023.1 coordinate 8,286, forward strand.
TGGTATCCTACTGCCTCCGCATCACCAACCTCGACCCCGTCAAGTACGACCTCCTCTTCGAGCGCTTCCTTAACCCCGAGCGAATCTCCATGCCGGATATCGACGTAGACTTCGACGACGAGGGCCGCTACCGGGTAATCCAGTACGTGCAGGACCTCTACGGCGCCGACCATATCTCCCACGTCATCACCTTCGGCACGATGGCCGCCAAGCTCGCTGTCAAGGACGTGGCGCGCGTGAGCGACCTGGCCCTCAGCGAGAGCAACCGCCTCACCAAACTCATCCCCGACCGCCCCTTCGTGGTCAAGGAAAACGGGATGGAGGTGGAGAAGAAGCCCACGCTGGAGAACTGCTTCAAGTACGTGCCCGAACTCAAGAAGGAATATGAGGAGGGCGAGCCGCTGGTGCGCGAGGTGCTGGAATATGCCAAGCGCCTGGAAGGCTGTGTCCGCCAGGTCGGCATCCACGCCTGCGCCATGATCATCGGCCGCGGGGACCTCACCGACTACATCCCCATCACGATGGCGGAGGATAAGGCCACCGGGCAGAAGGTCTGGGTCAGCCAGTACGAGGGTTCGCAGATTGAGGACGTCGGCATGCTGAAGATGGACTTCCTCGGGCTCAAGACGCTCTCCATCATCTCCCGCTGCCTAGCCCTCATCAAAAAACGCAACCCCAAGGCGCTCGGGCCGAACTTCGACATAGAGAATATCCCCATCGACGACCCCGCTACCTTCGACCTTTATTCCCGCGGCGATACCAAGTCCGTGTTCCAGTTCGAATCCGGCGGCATGCGCGAGTGGCTGATGAAACTGCATCCCACCCGCTTCGAGGACCTCATCGCTATGAACGCTCTCTACCGGCCGGGCCCGATGGACTACATCCCCGACTTCGTGGCGGGCAAGAACGACCCTTCCAAGGTGCATTACGACCTCCCGGAAATGGAAGGCCTGCTGAAAGAAACCTACGGCGTCACGGTCTACCAGGAGCAGGTCATGCGCCTCTCGCAGGAACTGGCCGGTTTCTCCAAGGGCAAGGCGGATAAACTCCGCAAGGCTATGGGTAAGAAGAAGAAGGATATCCTCGATGGCCTGAAGGTGGATTTCATGGAGGGTGCGGAAGCCAAGGGCCTGCCCGCAAAGACGCTGGAGAAGATCTGGAGCGACTGGGAGGCGTTCGCGAAGTACGCGTTCAACAAGAGCCACGCCACCTGCTATGCCTGGGTCAGCTACCAGACCGCCTGGCTCAAGGCCCATTTCCCCAGCGAATTCCAGGCCTCCAACCTCACCCAGCAGAGTTCCAACATGGACGAACTCAAGGAGGTGATGGCGGACTGCAAGAAGGGCGGCATCAAGGTCCTGAACCCCGATATCAACGAGTCCGACAAGGACTTCAGCGTCAATAAGGAAGGAGACATCCGCTTCGGCCTCGGCGGCCTCAAGGGCTTCGGCGAGAACGTGGTGAACGCCATCATGGACGAGCGCAGCCAGGGCGGCGGTTATTCCGATGTATGGGAGTTCATGGAAAGGATGGCGCTCTACAGTCAGAAGATGGACAAGCCGGTGAACGTCAACCGCAAGGCCCTGGAGACCCTGGTGAATGCCGGAGCCTTCGATTCTTTCGGCTACAAGCGTGGGCAGTTCTTCACACCCGGCAAGAGCGGTGAACTCTTCATCGACGAACTCGTGCGCTACGCAGATCTCTACCGCAACGACCAGATCGATAGCGCCAGTTCGCTCTTCGGCGAGGTGGAGGAGATGAAGCCGCAGCGGCCGGAGATGCCCATGTTCTTAGGTGAAGAGGATGTGTTGGATATCCTGCAGAAAGAGAAAGAGGTGGTGGGAATGTATCTCTCCTCCCACCCTCTGGACAGCCACGCCTTCGAGATTGAGAATTTTACCAATTGCAAGTTGGCGGAGTTGCCACAGAAGATAGACGAGCAGGAAAAGGCCGGCAAGGCCCTTAAAACGACCGTGGCAGGCATCGTGACCGATGTGAAGCAGATAACCACCCGCAACGGCCAGCCGGGCGGCAGGATCGTCCTGGAGGATTACAGCGGCACCTACGAACTTGCGCTGTTCGGCAAGGACTACGAAAACTTCATGCCTTACATGAAACTGCACGAGCAACTTTTCATCGAGGGCGAGATTTCAGAGCGTTTCCGCATCAAGCCTGAAGATAAGGCCCAGGGCAAGCGTGCGCCATATAATTTCAAGATCCGCAAAATCTCCCTGCTCGGCAATATATCAGAGGATATGGTGAAGTCCTTCGCCATCAACATCGACTCCGTTCAACTGAACGAGAAGTTCCGCAAGGACCTTGTGCACCTGATCAAATCTTTCCCCGGCAAGACACCCCTCAGCGTTTTCCTCTTCGACGCCCACACCGGCTACCGCGTGGAACTCCAGTCCAAGAAATTCTCCATCACCGTCTGCGCCGACTTTCTCTCCGGCCTGGAGCATTTGGGAATCAGTTATAATATAGGTAAATAAAAAAACGTCCGGTCGAAAGGCCGGACGTTTTCTTTCTGCAAAGACTCTTATTTCTTCGCGAGTTTCTTGGTGCTGTCGAACATCACGGGGGTACCGATCATGATGGAAGCGTAGGTTCCGATGAGGATACCGAGGATGAGGGCGACGCTCAGACCGCGGATGCTCTCGCCTCCGAAGATTGCGATGGCAACCATAGGAAGGAGGGTGGAGACCGAGGTGTTCACCGTACGGGTCAGGGTCGCATTGAGACTCTTGTTCACCGTGCTGGCGAAGTCGTCGTTCGGGTGCAGCATCTTGTTCTCACGGATACGGTCGAAGATAACCACGTTATCGTTGATGGCGTAACCGATAATGGTCAGGATAGCGGCGATGAAGGTCTGGTCGACATCAAGGTTGAACGGCAGGATTCCCGTGAACAGGGAGAAGAAGCCGATGACGATGATGGCCGTATGGGCGAGGGAAACCACGCCGCCGAGACCCCAGTTCCATCCGCGGAAGCGCAGAGCGATGTAACCGAAGATGATGATGAGGGCCAGGATGACGGCGATGATTGCATCGCGGCGGATATCGCTTGCGATGGATGCGCCCACCTTGTCGGAGGAGATGATACCGTTCGGGTTCTCCAGCGTCTGGGTGAAGTCGCCAAGGGTCATATCCTGCACGAACATTCCCTTCAATGCCTCGAAGAGCATGCCTTCGATTTCAGCATCGACGGTGGAAGACTCGTCCTCGATCTTGTAGGAGGTCGTGATCTTCATCTGGCTGTCACCACCGAACTGCTTCACCTCGACGGAAGAAGCCTTGATGTTCTCGTCGGCTGCGGCTGCAGCATCGAACACCTCGTTCACGGCGTGACGGACATCCTCAGCAAGCACGGGCTTGTCGAAGCGTACGACATAGGTGCGGCCGCCTGTGAAATCAACACCATAGGTAAAGCCCTTGGTGAAGATGCTGGCGAGCGAGATGACGATCACGATACCGGAAATGATGTAAGACCACTTGCGGCCACCGAGGAAGTTGATGTGAGTGTTCTTGAGGAAGTTCTTCGTTATGTTGTTCTCGAAGGAGACGTTCTTGCCCTTCGCAACGCGGCCGTCGATGATGAGGCGGGTGATGAAGATAGCGGTGAGCATCGAAGTGATGATACCGATGATCAGGGTGGTTGCGAAGCCCTTCACAGGACCTGAACCGAAGAAGAAGAGAACCAGACCGGTGAGCAGGGTGGTGATCTGACCGTCGATAATGGCGGAGTATGCGTTGGAATATCCGTCCGCAACAGCCTTGCTCAGGCCCTTGCCCGCCTTGAGTTCTTCCTTGATACGCTCATAAATAATGACGTTGGCGTCCACGGCCATACCCAGGGTCAACACCAAACCGGCGATACCGGGCAGGGTCAGAACCGCACCGAAGGATGCGAGGGTGCCGAAGAGGAGAACAACGTTGGTGAGCAATGCGGCATCGGCCACAAGACCCGCTCCCTTGTAGAAGAGGATCATGTAGAGGAGCACCAGGATGAAGGCGATGAGGAAGGAAATCATACCGTCCTTGATGGACTTGGCACCCAGGGAAGGACCCACGACCTGCTCCTGAACGATGGTTGCAGGGGCGGGGAGTTTACCGGACTTGAGAACGTTCACAAGGTCGGTGGCCTCATCCACGGTGAAGTGGCCGGAAATCTCGGAGTTGCCTCCGCTGATCTCGCCGTTGACCACAGGGTAGGAATAGACGGTGCCGTCCAGCACGATGGCGATCTGCTTGCCGATATTGTCCTTGGTAAGGTGGGCCCAGATGTTGGCGCCCTCGGCGTTCATGTTCATCGAGACCTTGGGCTCGCCGTTGGTGCGGGAGTCGTAGGTGACACTGGCATTGGTGATCACGCTACCGTCCAGAGGGGCCTGTCCGTCGCGGGAAGAGGCCTTGATGGCGACGAGTTCATAGATGTTCTCGGTGTTGCCGACGGGTTTCACGCTCCACATAGGGCGGAATTCGGCGGGGAAGAGAGCCGCAATCTGAGGCATAGCCAGATAACGGTTCACCTTTGCGGTGTCGGCGGAAGTGGCATAACCGATGCATGCGCCGGCGTTCTGCTGGACAGGAGAGAGAACTGCGTAGAGAGGATTGGCGGCCTTGTAGGCCTTCATGTTTGCATCTTCGTTCTCGGTGTTGCTGATTTCCTCAGCCACGATGTCGTCCTCTGCGGGAGCGGCAGCCTGCACAGGAGCCTCATTCTCCTCTGCGAGAATGCCCGCGAGGACTTCATTTGCTTCTGCGAGATAAGGGGCGATTTCGCCGTTTTCGAACGTTGTCCAGAACTCGAGGGATGCGGTGCCCTGGAGGAGTTTACGCACACGCTCAGGCTCTTTCACGCCCGGGAGTTCGACGAGGATACGTCCGGAGTTTCCAAGTTTCTGGATGGAAGGCTGGGTGACGCCGAAACGGTCGATACGGTTGCGGAGAACATTGAACGAGTTGGCCACTGCGCTCTCGGCCTCTTTCTTGATGACGGAAAGAACCTCTGCGTTGGTGGACTCGGGCTTGATGCTCTCGCGCATCTCGTAGGTTCCGAAGATCTGGCTGAGCCTTGCGCCGCCGGTAACTTCTTCCCAAGCCTCACCGAAAAGGGTGATGAAATCGGACTGGGAGTTGACGCTGCGGGTCTTGGCGAGGCCGAGTGCCTGGAGGAACTGAGGATCGACGCTATTGCCGGAGAGGGCCTTCACAAGGTCTTCGAGTTGAACCTGAAGCATCACGTTCATACCGCCCTTGAGGTCGAGGCCGAGGTTGATCTCCTTGGACCTTACATCCTTGAATTTGTAACCGAAATAAACTTTCTCATTGGAAATGGAGTCAGTATACCATTTCTGCTGTTCCTTCTTGATGGAGTCAAGATAATAGGCCTGGTCTTCTGCTGCCACGCGGGCGAATGCAGGAGTCTCCTGGACTGCTATTGCTGCGGCCTCGGCATACTTCTTTGCCTTGTTGTTCTGGAGAGCAGTCACCAGGGTGAAGGAAAGCTGCCAGAAGCAAGCGATAAGCAGCAGGATGGCCACTAATCTGATTGCACCTTTACTTTGCATAACGAAATATTAAGTTTTAATTAAAAATTAAATTCAGCGAATTAGCCCGCAAAGTTACGTTTTTTTTTCAATAAAGAAATTATCTGCCCGTTATTTCTTACTTTTGTAGGTTGTATTGTAGGCATTTTAATGAAAATCATCATTGAAAAAGCACTGTTTCCGGTGGTGGCCTTTCTGGCCTCGGCCGCTCTGCTCAATGCCCAGCGATACTCAAACGTACCCCTTCCGGTGCCCGAATATGAGGTGCTGATGATGGATGGCGAGGCCTACCACGCAGACTACGATTTTGCCGCCGCGGTGCAGTCTTACGGGGAAGCCCTTCGCAAATGCACCGACCAGGCCCGCCGCGTGGAAATAGAAAAGCGCCTCTCCCAGAGCCGAAACGGCATGGCGATGGCAAAATACAGCCAGCGCCCGAAGGTGGTGGCGCGCAAAACCTTCTCCCGCAAGGATTTCTTCCTCTACTATCCCCTGGCCGACCGTGGCTGGA
>JAFZIX010000244.1 GCA_017554135.1 Bacteroidales bacterium
ACATCAACCTTGAGAACCGCAGTAGCATTGTGAAGTTTGAACTCCGAGCCCTTGGTTGCACCTACGCAGATGTTTGCGCTGGCGAAACGGCCGTCAGGGTTGCTGGGGAGGGTGATATTCACCTTGCCGCCGGAGACGCCGGAGATGGCCTCAATAGGATATGCAGCGAAATAGAGGGTATCCTTGAGGTTGACTTCCGCGGAGAAGGATGCCTGTCCGACAGCCTCCTCAGGAACGACGACATCGCGATAGAAACCGCCATTTGAAGTGAAAACGCGGACTTTGTCACCTGCCTCCCAGGTGGTCTTGCCACCTACGAGCGCGGTCTTGGTCTCGCCAAAGGAGAAGGTCAGAGTAGTGGTTTCTTCGTTAACCGCCTCTCCGGACTTATCAATAAGCTGCTCACGGGCACAAGATGCTACTGCAAGAATGCCGGCAGCTGCAAGAAGGAATAAATATATCTTTTTCATATTATCTTTCGTTTAGCTGTTAGACATTACCAGTTCCATGTGCCATTGTTGTAATCTTCGAGGCCACCGCCAACGGCAGTCTTAGGAAGATAGATACCGAACTTGGTTCCCATTCCCTTCATCTGATCAGCGGTAGGAGTTCCGCTAACGAGGGAGATGTTGAATGCCCTGTAGGTGAAGGTTCCCCACCAGTCATCGTTAACCTCAACAACAGGAGTGCTGACGTTGCCGGGACGTGAAGGACGGCCACTCTGACCATCATTCTTGGTAGTGAGAGTTACCCATCCCTCCGGACGATACTGATAGCCATCAAGCACAACAAGCAGAGAGCCATTAGGAATCTCGGACTTGGGAAGGATATGGGTCGCGGCAAACTTGTTCATGTTGCCATCGTTCGAGCCCTTGAACACAGAACAGGTAAGATAGTCTCCATTGGCAGAGTTGTAGAATCCGTAGTGGAGAACAACGAAAGGAACGGCGACATAGTCTTCGAACTTGTAGCCGGCTGCCTCGATGAGGGCCTTGGCCTCAGCCTCGGGAACTGCCATCCTGTAAGGAGGATACTGGGTTGCCTCGGTCACCTCGTAAGATTTGGCAACTGCGTTGGCATAAGCCTCCTGCATGGCAGGGATGCAATCAGGATCGTACCTGAGTGCAGGCACGAAAGGAGCCGAAACGGCAAGAGGATTCTTGCCGGTGATGTACTGGGCCCACATGTAGGCGGTAGCAAGTTGGCCGATATTCACGCTGAGGTTGGAATCGTCGACAAGGACATTCTCCTCGACATAACTGGTGCGGATATTCTGGATGAGGGTTCCGACAGGGATGACCTTTTCGAATTCTGCATTTTCAGCAACCTGAGCAGCAACAGTTGCGATACTGTTGTACATATCGAGTTGCTTGTAATCATATGCCTTGAAGCCGGCTGCGGTGGAAGTGGACTTGTAAGCCCAAGTCATGTTCCAGAACAGAGGGGTGAATTCGCAATTGGCGCGAACCAATTTCACGATATTGCCCAGAGATGCGGGATCTGCATCACCGGCAAAATCGAATGCGGGCTGGATGACGATGGCATCCCAGTCGTCCGGAGAAAGGACATCCACTGCGAGGGTATCCTTCGCTCCCTGCACACCATCAATAATATAATGCACGGGAATCTTCTCGGTGCCGTTCAGGGCAGCATCAACCTCGGCGAGAGTCTTGCCGTCGAAAGGAAGATTGGCGACCTTGATCTTGGTGTACCCGAGGGTTCCGAGCACCTGGATGAAATATGCGGCAGTGCTCTCAGTGTAGGTGTCACCGATAGAAAGGATGTTGATGAGTTCAGGATCCACGTTAGCGGCCTTCTGGGAAATTGCCAGGGTAGCCTTGACCTTAGGATCAGCCTTGGAGGCGAATACAAGTTCTCCTTCACGCTTTGCACCGGTGCCGTTGACAGGAACGGTAACCTTGCCGGTAGCCTTGTCGAAGGTTGCCCATGCAGGGTTGGTGACGGTGTACTCGTCGTTCGTGGTGACTGTGAGGTCGAAAGTCTCTCCGCGAGGATTAACCCTGCGTTCGTTCAGGGAAATCTTCATCGTAGGGATAGCCGCAGCCTGGTTCACCGTAATTTCTTCGGTGATGGCGGCGAGTTTGATGGTCGCTTTACCGGAACGTGCTGTTGCAACAGGGTTGGCGGTGTAAGCGAAAACTAACGAATAAGTCTTGATGTCAGCCTTGGTCTCGGCCTTGGTCTCCTTGAAAGTAAGCCAACTGGCCGCCTTGTCGACAGTGACAGTGAAAGACTTGTAGTTCGCATCGACCGGAACCGTTAAAGTGCCGGCAACATTCTCGACGGAGAACGACGTCTTTTTGAGCGTCATTTCCGGCGGATCATTCGGACTCTCGACCGTGCCGAGCGGTTCCGGATTACAAGAAGCCGCAAGCATCAGCGCAAGAGCTGAAAGCAGAAATAAACTTTTCTTCATAAATGTTAATATTTAAGTGGTTGAAAAAAATTAGTTTGCATTTTTCTCGACATAACCGAAGGCCTCCAGTTCCCACAGATCCACAAAACCGGAACTGTTGTAGGAATTGCGGAACACTAGTGCAATATAGCGCCCACGCTTCGGTGTACTCACGATAAAGTCCTGAACCGCAGACAACTGGTTAAGCGAAACCGTCAGCACCGGATCACCGAAAGTACGGGCATAATTCGAATCGTCAGGATTGAACTTCGTGTCCCCGACATATACATTAACAGAACGGATGTAACGCCTGGTCTGCCCATCGGGATCCGGATCCTCGTAGAAAACAAAGTGGTTGAACGTCATTGCATTATCTCCACTGAGTTTGGTGTCGATTACAAGGATCTTCGGGAAAAGCAGGCGATAGTTCGCATTGTTGGAACTGTACCAGCGGCTGGTTCCGCTATCCTTGATTCCATCCAGTATGAGTTGGGGCTTGAAATTGTCGCGAATCTGGTTTTCGGTGACCGTGACAGTCGCCGTGCTTTCCACATTGGTAGCCACGGGATAAGGGGACCTGGTCCAGTTGTTGATCCACACGGTATCGATTCCGCCAGCGGGGCAATATGCCGACTGATATTCGAGATACTTCCATTTTTTTGCATTGGGAAGTTTGATCTCATCTTCGTCAACCATGAATGGACGGCTTTCCACCACGCTGCCGCTCGCGTTGGTGTAGCGGAACTTCGTGGCCACAATCTCGTCGGTCAGTTTTCCCATTGTCACGATGGCATCGGAACCGGCCATCTCCACATAGAGCATTGTGCGCTCTGCATGGGATACCAGCCAACTCTCCCCAAAAGGAGATGATGTAATCTCCGCCGCAAGTGAAGCATTTTCGTCGCTGTCGTAATTGACCACCTCGAAAGTGTAGGACCTGTCTTCCAGATCAGGAATCACGACCTTCACCTTGCCATCGGGATATGCAGAATAGTCGAAATCCATGCTCTGGGTACGGCTGTCCCAGAAGAGTTTGGCGGTGCGGATGGAAGGATCCATGGGGAGGTCCCACTTGAGCACCAGGCGCTGGTAACCGCGTTCTGCTTCGATATTGATGGGCTTCGCGGGATAAATGAAGCCGCCGTCCTTGATAAACTCCTTGTAGACCGCGTCCTGCTTGCCGCAGGAGGCAGCCATCAGAGCAAGAACCGAAATAAGAATAATGTAAATCTTTTTCATCTTGAGTCTGTTTAAGAGTTTACTGAATGATAGGCTGTCCGAAAGGAGTCACTTCACCTGTCTGAACCGAACGGTTCTTGGTTTCGTGACCATATTCGAATGTAGTGAAGGTATTGGCGAACACGATGCGGAAATAACGTATCGGGTCGTTGCAACGGGGATACTGGACAGGATCCAGTTCAAAGTCGTTACCGGCATTATATGCCTGAGAGTCCTCTGCGGTGATATCACCGGGCAAGCCATTCGAAAGATATCCGGACGGCTTTGCCTGTGTAAACTTGCCGAGGCAGAACCAAACATCGGTATCGAATCCGTTGGGATTGTCGTCGGTCGGCGGTTTGGTCTTACCGGTCGGTTTAATGTATGTGCCATCCGGCTGCAATTCACCGGGTGTGCCCCAGAACTCGTAGTCACGCACCGCACCGCCGCCATAGATAACGTATCCAATACGGGGCAGAGTGGTGATACGGCTCAACCTCGCCATATTGCCCAGATCTATGGTGAGCCAGGTGGGCGAATAGCCGCCATCTTCCTGACTTACAAAGAAATGGGGAATAGCGCTGAGACCGGAGCCATCCCAAAGAGCCGATACGGGATAGTTGCTGGAATTCTGCGAAACACATACATCGTCCTCGATATGGGCATCGGAGAACTTGTAGTACAACTGCCCGTTAACCTTCACTGTATCCAGTTTGGATTCCACGATAGGAGTGAGCACAGCCGTGGTTGTGTCGGAGATATTGCCCCAGTGGTCCCTGAGATATACCCCGAAGATAGCCTCCTTGGGCTCGATGCCGCGGCGGGACAGATAAATATCCTCGCTGGCGGTGAAGAGAGTGGTAACTTCCACCCACTTCATCTTGCTCAGGGGTTTGCCCAGATCGGACATATCTTCATCCCTGAGGATGCAGATTGCAAGATCGGACTTGGACTTGTTATTCTGGATGTGAACCTTCACGCCACCGAAAGACTCAATTACGGAGAAATCCGTTTCCATAATTGCAGGAGTCAGGGGGGTGATGTCTACATCCACTCCGGTAGAACGCTCCTCATTCACATTGAAAGAGTATAACGTGACCGTGTGTGTCTTGGTATCTGCATATCCTTCGACGGTAAGACTGTCCACATAGCGGGAAATTTTGGTATTGACCACCTTGCCGCCACGGTCGTATTCAGCAACAACGCCCTTCAGATTGGGATCATCCGGTATAGTCACCTTGATGACGGCTCCGCCTGCGATATTGCGAACGCCTTTCACTGTTATAGGCACGGGGATTCCGACATTTGCATGCTGGTCTACCCGGGAGCCAAGATCATCGGAACAGGCAGCGGCCAATAGCACCGCTCCCGCCCAGAATATGATATTTCTTAACTTCATAGTCTTATGCATATTTACCATCCCAGATTCTGAACAAGGTTAGGATTGCGATCCAGATAATAGTTGTAGATGGGCCAGAAGTAATCCTTAAGGCCGAATGTCTGGGTTGCAATCAACTTCTTAACATAGTAGTCCTCCGGAGTCACGCCAACCATAGTGTATCCGTAAATACCCTTCTGATACTCATTGGGGGCCTCTTTCCAGCGACGTATATCCCAGTAACGCTCACTCTCGAAAGCAAGTTCGATGGAACGCTCTCTGTGAATGATTGAGCGCATGCCATATTTAGTGTTGTAATAACCCGGGTTGTTGCTGAAGTCATCCCATGCAGTCTTCACATCCGGAATACCGGCACGGCTGCGGATCGCATCCAGATACTTGAACAGGTCCGCGCTGTGCGTTCCACCGGGCCCTTCTGCCTCATTGATAGCCTCGGCATAGAGGAGATAAAGGTCGCTGAGGCGAATGATGGGCCATGGATACCAGTAACTCACGAAAGTATTGGTGCCGGTAAAGTTGCAGGCCAGAGGATAGAGCTTCTTGGCAAAATATCCTGTAACAGGGCCAACCTCGCCGCCGGACTTGCCTTCATGACCGCCATTACGACAATTAATCGCAAGCACCTTTTCGGGCTGAAGATCATTATAATTGGAAAGCTCTCCGAGCCATTTGCCTCCGTCGAAGCCCAAATAGGCATAAAAACGAGGCTCGCGGTCGAAGTTCTGGGCTACGGTTGTATACCCCTGCTCCAGATAATAATTATAGGTAGGGGTTACTGTCCTCAGTTCCTGTGTATTCACACCTGCCCAGTCATTATCGTTGGATATTGGCAGACCATTTTTAGTGTAGAACTGGTCGACAATCTTCATAGGCACGCCGATGAAGCGGTAACCACCTGTAGTGTGGCCGTATTCCGTCATGTTCGGCATCGTCCACATCTGGAAGGCACCCATTGCGGAAGAGCTGGACTGGGTATTACCCCAAATCAGCTCGCTGTTCCAGCGCTGGTTGAATGCATTGCGAAGGGTCAGCGTGCGCTTCAGGGAATCCGTCATACGATAGGAAATATCCTTGACTCCATCGTATAGCTGAATATTCGCCTGCTCGCAGATGTCGATAGCCTTCTTACAGGCATCCACTGCATATTCCCAGCGTTCTTCCTGTTCGTATTCCGGTTTCGAAGGGAAGAGCTGCCGACCCTGATTGTCCACGAGGGCGGCTTCTTCTTCGTTGCCGTTGAACAGAGGGCTGGCGGCGTAAACCGCGACCTTTGCCTTGAGGGCAGCGCAGATGGGCTTGGTGATGCGCCCGTACATATCGGTGGATTCCGGAGTCATGGGCAGGCGGTCCATCGCCTGGTCCAGCAGACGCAGAACGAAATTGAAGCAGGTGTCGATGTTCTCGCGATAGACGCGCACCGTCTCCATGTCGGAGTCGATAGGAAGGCTCTCGCGGATGATCGGAACAGGGCCCCACTTGCGGATCAAGTGGAAATGGTAGTATGCCTTGAGGAAGGTCGCCTCGGCTTTCCACTGTTCCTTTTCTTCGTAGGTCATATCCGGCACGTTGTCGATATTCTCCACGAGGATATCGCAGCAACGGATGCCCTGATACATATCCGCCCAGTCATTTGCGCGCACATTGGATGCGCTCTGGAAACCGCGGGCGATCTGGAAATAAGTATTGGGAACACGGGCGCTGGTGTTGGAAACTATGCGGCCCACCAGATCCCAGAGTTCATCTCCGGTCAGCATGGCGCAGTCCCCGGCAACATTGCCGTCTTCAGGCATGAATGAATAACAGGTTCCAAGATAGCGGATGGCGGTCGAACGGAGATTGAATGCCATATCGATACGGGGCACGCCGTCGTCCGGCACCACGTCCAGGAACTTGTTGCAAGATTGCACACCGGCAAGAGATCCTGCCGCTGCAATAATCAAAGCTAATTTGAAAATCAATTTACGCATGGCAAGAACTATTTAAAGGTCAGGTGAACACCAACGTTGAAAGTACGCTGGATAGGATAGTTGAGTCCGGAATCCGCAAGCTCGGGATCCCAGAGTTTGAAGCGGCTCCAGCATAGGAGGTTGTTGCCCTGGAAGTAGAAGCGCAAATTGTCGATGCGGAGCTTCTGCGTCCACTTGTAAGGCAGGGTATAACCGAATTCCAGCTGCTTGAGGCGGAGGAAGGCACCGTCGCGCATCCACCAGGTGCTCACAGCGGAGTTGTTGAGGTTCGAATATGCACTGTAGCGGGGCCAGAGTGCGTAGATATCGCGATTGTCTTCACTCCAGTGGCTGTCGGCATAAGCCTTAAGCAACTGGGTATTATTCACGAACGGTGCCGTACCGGCGATATTCTTGGAAGGATTGTAGTTCGTGGATGCATCGATCCAGAAGCTCTCATTCGCAAGGCCCTGGAAGAAGATGGAGAAATCAAAGCCCTTGTATCCGAGCGAAGCACCGAAACCGTAGATGATTTCAGGAGATGTCGGGAGGCCGATAGGCACGCGGTCGGCTTCGGTGATGACGCCGTCTCCGTTCACATCGGTGTACTTGATGTCACCGCCGCCGTACTGGCTGCCGAAAGATGCCTGTGAAGGAGAGTTGGCCGCTTCTTCGTCGTCGATGAATAAGCGCTCTGCTATATAGCCCCAGGTCTGCTTGAGGGAGTATCCGGCGTGCTGACGCCAGGGCTCCTTGTACTGAGGCTCCTCATACACCAGATATTTACTGGTGGAATAGGTGAAATTGCCTCGGGCGGAAGACCAGAAGTCTTTGCTCCAGACTTGCTTGTAGTCTGCCTGGATATCGACGCCGTGTGCGGCTGCCTCGCCGATATTGGCGGAAATGCTTGCCTCAAGACCCATTGTCTCAGGCACGTCCGCACGAGTCATGAAGATGTCTGTACGGTGCTCTGTGAAGTACTCGGCGATGATGTCGAGTTTCTTGAAGAGGCCGAGTTCAACTGCATAGTTGGTCTTGTAGGACTTTTCCCAGGTGATTGCCTCGTTGGCATAACGGGAAACGCTGATGCCATTTGTTGAATTCTGCCTGAATTCACCGAAATATGCGGCACGGGTGCTCGTGTTCATGTTGGTCTGGGACAGATAGTAGAAACGGTTTTTGGAATCACCTATGTTGTCGTTACCCACAAGACCGTATGATGCACGGAGTTTCAGGTTGTGCACATACTTGGTGAGGGGCTTGAAGAACTTCTCGTTGCTCACCACCCAGGCGGCACCGGCGGAGGGGAAGAAACCCCAGCGGTGACTTATGTGGAAGCGCTC
>JAFZIX010000245.1 GCA_017554135.1 Bacteroidales bacterium
GGTGTGAAGGAACAGTGCGCCGGCACCTATGCGCATAGACTGGCCGAAGCTGGATTTGTGGCATTGGCGTTCGACGCTTCCTATCAGGGAGAGAGTGGCGGACAGCCGCACGACTTCGAAGATCCTTATTCCAGAGTGTCAGACGTTTATGCAGCAGTAGATTTCCTCAGCACTCTGTCGTTTGTCGATAAAAATGGCAGTGGTGCCATGGGCCTCTGCGCCGGAGGCGGCTACACCATCAAGGCCTCTTGCATTGACCGCCGCATTAAGGCAGTGGCTGGTGTCAGCATCTTCGACATTGGTGGTTCCATGCGAGCAGCAGTGGGCGACCAGATCATTGCCACCCTGGAGGGCGCCATGGCTCAGCGCACACGGGAGGCCAACGGCGAGCCGGTTCTCTACATGACCCGCATCCCCGACTCGAAGGCCGACCTTAAAGACACCGATCCTGCATTCCTGCACGAAGCCGTCGATTACTACCGCACCCCTCGCGCCCAGCATCCTCGCGCCACCAACAAGCTTGCTCTGCGCAGCATGCCGCTCATCTTGTCTTACTCATCCTTCGACCAAGTGGCCGAACTGCTCACCCAGCCGCTGCTGATTATTTCCGGGTCCGAGAGTGATACGCACTTCTTCAGCCAGCAGGCCTATGACCTTGCACGTGGTAAGAAAGAGATGTACCGTCCCGAGGGCGCTACGCACGTATCCCTCTACGACATCGAACCGCATGTCACCATGGCCAGCGAGAAGTTGGTGAAGTTCTTCAAAGAGAATCTGTAAACATCGATCCCTTAGAAAGAAGGTCTCTAATTCAAAAAGGGCAGGTCATCACTCAGTTTGATGCCTGCCCTTTTCAGACGCTTGCGGTCATAGACCTTTTTTGCTCGGATATCTCTTCCGTCCGGGCCGCCCTGCGGTTCGCAAACATAAAGTCCGCCTCCGTAATCCGCAGCTTCTTCTGTTTTCTCTTCGGTTTCATTCGTTCTTTTTCTTTACTGCCTATAGATGCAAATGTTACACCTTCCGTTGCTAATTCATCTCTTCCGCTTCTTCTGTCCCATCCGGTCATAGTGGTTCCACATCTCCCAGATGAGGATTTCCTGCACGTCTTCGTCAATCTGATAGACCAGTCTGTGCTTGGCACTTATCCTTCTGACGTAAAAGATATCTCCGTCATCCACTTTCTCCAGTCCGCCTCCGCTGTTTGAATAAGGATCTGCCCGGAGCTGGGTCAGGATGGTCTCTGCAATATCTGCATAAGGGCTGCGCATCAACTTCACGCGGTCCTTTTCACCTCCCTTGGTATAACGGATTTCGTACATCAAAACAGCGACAATTCCCGATTAAGCATACTAACCTGCCTTGAAGGCTGAATCCGGTCGTTCGGCCTAAGATGTCCCAGCAGCAGGGGAGAATCCGGATCATGCGTCAAGTAGTTCTGCATGGCCTTGTTGTGATCCTTATTGGCATAGCAATAACGGCAACCGTTAGGGCAAGAATTGTAGTCGCCAAGGCCCCGGCTCTCCATGCAGAGGCATCCGGCCCGGTTGCCTTTGTGCGGCGTTTTCTTGAAGTCCAGGCCGAGTGCTTTGCTGAAGATTTCCGTAGTCATGCAGCCGCTGGTGTGGATACCGAACTGCTCATAGTTCTCCTTGGTGGCACAGGTTTGAAGCCAGAGGCCGTTTTCCCGGGCAATCCGGCCCAATCCTTCAGCAAGCGTGAGTTTCTCGGCTTCCGATACTGGTTTCAACTCGGGCATGTTCACCTCAAGTTTCTTGTACATCTCCACAAAGGAAAAAATGCAGCGGTCTACAAAAGGCGTCAACTCCCCAGCCATCCAACCGAAGGTATCCAAATGCCGCTGGATGGTATATTTGTCCGTCAGGAGCACAGGATCGTATCTCCAGCCAATCTTCTCTGCTCCCACTTGATCGGCCAGGCGTTTGAGCGTGTCGATGCTCTTCTCGATAGAAGGCACACGCGGCTCTATATCTTCATCATAGGCGGTAATCGTATAGTGATAATAGCAGTTGAACCGGTCTGAGATCTCGTACAGGCGCTCCAGGATGGGGCTGTAGTCCTTGGAGCAAAACACAACGACGTCAATGGTCTCCGGATTCAGTTCAATCCGGTTCACGATTTCCGGGAACAACGGATTCCGGGAAAGCACATAACCTTCCCGGAAGCGGTTCAATAGCCACTCGCTGTAATACTGGACGGTATCCGTCCGTCCGCCGGTGTTAAGAATCATAATGCCGACAATTCAATGAACTTCTTTACGTCGGAGAAATATAAGCCCTGCTGGTCCTTGTTCACCCGGATGAGCGTAGTGTCAGAGAAAGTCGCAGCCATTTTTTCAAAAGGTAGCCGAATTATAGTTGGAGTATTAAAGCCCACGCCATATTCCAACAGCACCAGCTTTTTGTCCTTGGCTTTTTCCAGGAAGTGGTAATAGTCATTGGCGCGGGAGTGCCAACGCTCGTCTTCCACGAAATAACGGTCCTTGCGGACATTGATTTCCATCGGCCCGCCGCAAACGGGGCAGACAGGAACCAGTTCTGACGGAACGCGGCAATCTTGTTGCCGGGCGACCATTTGCTTTACAAGACTCTCGTTGCTGTAGCGTTTGGGATGGCAGGCGGTGGCGCATTGCATCAGGCCGTAATCTCCTTGTAC
>JAFZIX010000246.1 GCA_017554135.1 Bacteroidales bacterium
AACGGTTGTCGATTATTCTGTAAGCGAATAAACGCTGGCGCGGAGGAAGGTGCGGAGGTCTTCCGGGGAAGTGAAGGAGGCGATCTGCGAAGGGGGGATGACGGGCCCGGCGAGGAGACGCACGGTCTTGCCGGCTTTGTTGAGGAGTTCGGTGGGGAGGCGCAGCAGTCGCAGGCGCCAGTCAATCAGCCCCAGGGAATAGTAGAAGCGCGAGTTTCCGTCCAAAAAGCGTAGCGGCAGCACCGGTACGCCGGCCTTGGCGATAAAGCGGATGATGCTCATCTGCCACTCCCGGTCGCGAATGCGCGGTTCTTTGGAGGGGTTTTTGCCGAATTTCAAATCCGACACTGCCCCTGCGGGAAACAAACCAAGCGCTCCTCCTGCCTCCAGATGCTCCTTTGCCGCCCGGATCCCGGACAGGCTCTGGGCGGTTGGCGCAGCGGCAGTATTCCCATTAGGCGTCACGCATATCATATTCTCCTTGAGCGCCTCGAAGCGCCCCAGCAACTCATTCACCATGAACTTGTAATCCCCGCGGAGGTGTCCCACGAAATCAATCAGGGAGATGCCGTCCAACGCCCCCATGGTATGGTTGCTGATGGTGATGAACGGCCCTTCAGGCAGCAGCCCGCGGAAATGCTTCAGGGCATCTTCCCGAGGCATACCGTTCACGGTATAACTCATCCCAGCTTTGGCATTTATAGCTCTTGCGAACTCGGGGCCCTGATACACGTCAAGCCCCTCGATGCGTTTTTCTATCTCCGAGATATTCAGCATCCGCAGAAGCCCCCTGGCGAAGGCATTCCCCGTCTTTCCCCGGAAAAGGGGCGTCATGCGTTCAAGTTCTTCGATGGATATCAGCGCCATCAGCCGTTCCAGGGTTTGGGAGGATCCATGCGGGCGTACTCATCCAGATCTTTGAGGATGGTCACCACATACACCAGCGTCAGCATGATCACGATCACTATTCCGGCATAGTCAAATGCGCCCAGAGTGAAATCATAACCCAGCACTTTTACGTTCCAGGCGTGCTCGCGCAGGTGAGGAATGAATATATATAAGGTGTTGATGATAATCAGGATAAGCCTGAGTTCCGTCGGACCCATCTTTGCGTAGGTGAGTTTGAATTCCTTCTTTAGATGCGCGTTCATGCTCACATTCAACGTCAGCAGCAGGTAAAGGATCAGCCCGGCAACGGCCAGCCAGATATTGAGCAGTGCAGAGATTCCAATACCCATGAACATCAGCACCTCGTTGAATGCATCGACGGTATGGTCCAGGTAATATCCATAGATGGGCCTCTGCGTGCCGCGGTAGCGTGCGAGGTTGCCGTCCAGCGAATCCCCGTACCAGTTGACCAGGAAGCCGAATGATGCCAGCCACAGCCAGTTGTAGTTCCAGTTGGAGAGGATGTATCCGGCGGCGATTATCACCGAGCCTATGATGCCTATCCATGTTAAAGTATTGGATGTGACCCATTTGGGCTGCCTTGCGGCCAGCCACACGAGGGCCTTGTGCTCTGCTGCGTTGAGTATGGAGGTTTGTATTCGCCTCGAAGTCTTGATTTTCTCTTCTGCCATGATATTCAGGTTAGTATAGTAACTTGCTGCAAATAAAATACCAATTATTTGGGATTGACATCTTGCCTGAGCCGGCATACCTTTGCAACGTAAAATGCAACATACAGAGAGAAATATTGACCAGACGGTCACCGACAAGATAGACGCCATCGTAACCAATAAATGGTTTGGCTATCCTATTTTCCTGATCATTTTATATCTTATCTTCACCGCCACATTTACCCTCGGGGGCTATCCCATGAACTGGATCGACTGGCTGGTGACCAAGTTCGGGGAGTTGGTGGCATCCCTCATGTCGGATGGCTGGCTGAAGGATCTGGTGGTGGACGGCATTATAGCCGGCGTGGGTAGCGTGCTGGTTTTCCTTCCAAACATCCTGATCCTCTACTTCTTCATCTCCCTGATGGAGGATTCTGGCTATATGGCGCGCACGGGATTCATAATGGATAACCTGATGCATCGCCTGGGCCTGCACGGCAACAGCTTTATGCCCTTTGTGATGGGATTCGGCTGCAACGTGCCCGCCATCATGGCCACGCGCAGCATCGACAGCCGCAAGAGCCGGATGATGACCATCGCGCTCATCCCCTTCATGAGTTGCTCCGGCCGCCTGCCCGTATTCGTGCTGCTGGTGGGAGCGTTCTTCCCCCGGAATCCCGCGCTGGTGCTGATGGGAATCTACTTCCTGGGGGTGCTGGTGGCCATCCTTTCCGCCCTCGTGCTGAAGTATCTCATTCCGGACGATGGCACCCCGCACGTGCCGGAACTCCCGCCTTACCGCATCCCCAACTTCAAGACTATCGGCAAGAGCACCTGGGATAACGTGCACGAGTACCTGAAGAAAATCGCCACCACCATGCTGCTGGCGTCCGTGATAATCTGGGCGCTGGGATACTTCCCCCGCGGCGAGGGCCTGACCCGTGCCGAGCAGCAGGAGCAGTCCCTCCTCGGGCATGTCGGCAAGGCGGTTGCCCCCGCGCTGGATCCCCTGGGATTCGACTGGAGGATGGATGTTGGCCTGATTACCGGCGTTGCCGCCAAGGAGCTGATAGTCAGCTCGCTGGGAGTGATGTATGCCGGTGAAGAAGAAGGCGCGGCGGATGAAAACGACACCGCCCTGCAGAGTGCGCTGAAGAACTCCGTGCCGATGCCGGTCGCTGTTGCCTTTATGATATTCGTGCTGCTCTATTTCCCCTGCATCGCCACTTTCGTGGCCATTAGAAGGGAAACCGGCCGCTGGCGCTGGGCTTGGGCCGTCTGCGCCTACACCATGGCTGTCGCCTGGGTGGTCGCATGGATAGGGAAAGTGGTTTGCCAGGCTCTACTTTAGCCAGAATTCCGGATTCTGCGGATTCTTTCCTTCCCAGAGCTCGAAGTGCAGCTGGGTTTCGCCGGCGATGGTATCTACGCGGCCCAGAACCTGCCCGGTCTTGATCTTGTCGCCGGCCTTCACATTCACGCTTGCAAGTTTGCAATAGAAAGTGAAATACCCGCCGTGCTGCACCAGCACGCACTTTTTGTATCCGGGAATCACCACCACGTTACTCACCGTTCCGTCGAACACCGCCTTCACCGCGGTATCCTTGCTCAGCGCGATATTCACGCCGTTGTTGAACGGCATCTCTACGTTCTTATAAACAGGATGATAGTGTTTGCCGAAGGAATCCACTACCGGCCCGTCCGCCGGCCACGGCAGTTTACCCATATTCGAGGCGAACTCCTTGTCCAGCTTTTCATCTACCGCGGTCTTGGGCTTGGAAGTGGATTTCTTCACCATTTTGTTCATCTCGGCCTTCAGCGCCTCCACCTGTTTCTTCTTCGCCGCCAGTTCCTTTTGATAGCGCGCCTTATCCTTGTTGAGGCTGGCCACCAGTTGCGCCGAATGGCTCTCATCCGCTTCCAGCTTCTTCAGTTCGCCCACCCGGGTGGAACGCAGCACGCTGGCTTCCTCGCGCAGCTTCTGCAGGCTGACCTTTTCCTCCTCTATCTTAGCGCGCGTATCCTTTATCTCCAGCGCCTGCGCGTTCAGCCCGTTCGCCATCGTTTTGAGGTAGCCGAAACGCCGCAGCCCCTGCGTAAGCCCCTCGCTTGAAAGCAGATACATATACCAGATGCGGGTGTCGCGGTTCTTGTATGCCGTGCGCACCAACTTCTCGTAGTTGTCGGAAAGCAGGTCGTAACGCTGCCGGAGACTGTCTATCTTCTTATCCTTTTCGCGGATGCGCCGGTCGAGCATGGAAATCTGCGCCTCGCTCTCCTTCACCAGGTTCTTGCGGGTGCTGATCTTCTTGCGGGTGAGTTTCAGGGCGGTGTTGGCGCTGCGGGTTTTGCTGGCGTTCTCCTTCAACTGCTGGTCGAGGATGGCGATTTCCCGCTCCAGTTTCGCCTTCTTCTGCGAACTGCTCTGCGCCTGGGGCTGCTTCTGAGCCAGCCCCTGCGAACAAATCAGGAGCATCGCCAGCATTATGGATATCGCCTTTCTCATTGACCGGACTTTTTCTTCTCCGCCAGCATATAGAAGGATTTGGCAAGGTCCTTCTCGCCCAGCGCATCCAGCACCTTCGCATAATGCTCCAGGATGACGGCGCTGTCCCTGCCGCCATAGAGCATCGCATGTTTGAAATAGGGCTTGGCCTGCAGGTACTTCTTCTGATTATAGAGGATCCACCCGTAGGTGTCGAGGTAGGTCGCATTGTCCGGATCCTTCTCCACCGTTATCTTGCTCATCGCCGCCGCCTTTTTCAGTTTTTTGCCGCTGAGGCAGAGGTAGTAGGCATAGTTGTTCAGCACAGGCAGGTACTCCGGATCGGCCTTGAGCGCGCGGTCGTAGGCCTTGAAAGCGTTTTTCTCCTGCCCGAGCTGATGGTAGGTGTCGCCGATGGTCGCCAGCGCCGGCATCACCCGGGGATTTTTCTCCCCGCCAACGCGGATGATGGTTTCGCACTGGTCGATAATCTGGCGTGCGGTGGCACCTTCATCCATCAGCACCTGCAACTGCAGGAACTGGGCGTCGATGCTCTCGGGGTAGGCCTGCACGAAGCGGGTGAAGTACTCCCGGCCCTTTTCCTTGCGCTCGGTGCCGTAGAACCAGCTGCCGGCCAGGCGCAGGGAACTGCTATCGGCGGGATGCACGCTTGCGCAACCGCTCACCAGCGAATCCAGCTGCGGACGCCAGAGCTGATAGAAATTATAGTCGATGTGCTGGAGGAGCTGATTGACGTAATCGCACTTGGCGGATGGATTCAGGGCGGGGTTCTGCACCATTTCCTCCACGGATGCGAAGAAGCCGGGGATATTGCCCTGCATGCGGTAGATTTCGCTCTTGCCGAGGATGGCGG
Organism: Bacteroidales bacterium; assembly: GCA_017554135.1. Taxonomy (GTDB): domain Bacteria; phylum Bacteroidota; class Bacteroidia; order Bacteroidales; family UBA932; genus Cryptobacteroides. Next base: position 4,919 of record JAFZIX010000246.1, read on the forward strand.
GGGTGTAGTCCGGCGATAGTGCCAGCGCCTTCTCGAAATTATCCAACGCCAGCGAATCCTTGTATTCGCTCAGGGCCTGGTTGCCCAGAAGGGTTAAGGTATAGGCGTTCGTGTACTTTCCGGGGGCCTTCTTCATCAAGTCCAGATAGATTTCGGCGGCCTTTTCCCCTTTTCCGGTGGAAAAGTACAGGTTTGCGAGGTTATCCTGGTACCAGAGGTTTGTGGAGTCCGCTTCGGCGGCGGCCTGAAGGCATGCTTCAGCGTCCGCCGTGCGGCCCTTGATGGCATAGGATATGCCCAGCCAGTAGTTCACGGCATCGTTGCCGGGAAAGTTCTTGTTGAGATATTCAAGGTGTTTGATGGCGGTGTCCACGTCGCCGGACTGCATGCTGGCCACTGAACTGATAAGCATGGTTTCCAGCACGTTAGCCTGCCGCGCTTCGGCGGCCGGGGTGAGGCCGGATTCCTGTGCGATGGCCCTTCCCGGAACCAGGAAGAGCAGCGCTGCAATTATTGGAATCAGTTTTTTCATCGCGAGCAATCTATACAAAAATAGTGCTTTTTTGCAGTTTATTGGTTATTTTTGCATATACATTGTTTTCGAGATGCAACTTTTCGGGAGTAAAGAGCATCTTAAAAGTCGAGAACGGGAACCCGGCAAGGCTGGCAATGCCCTTGGGCCTGATGTCATTGAGCAATGCAAAAATGGCGACAGGCTTGCTCAGAAGGCCGTTTACGACGCCCTATCTTCCAAAATGTTCGCAGTTTGCATGCGATATATGGGAGGGGACAGGGAAGCGGCTGCAGACATCCTTCAGGATGGTTTTGTGACATTGTACACCAAGCTGGACAGCTATTCGGGAGAGGGTTCTTTCGAAGGCTGGGCCCGCAAGATCTTTGTCAATACGGCATTGATGAGTTTACGGAAGAAAGACGTACTCAAGCAAAGTGAGGATGTGGACGCCGCATGGGGCATCAGCAGCGACGATCCCACTCCGGTCCAGACCATGGGCTATCAGGAGTTGTGCAAGATGATTGCCGCGCTCCCGCCGGGCTTCAGGACAGTTTTCAATATGTACGTCATCGAGGGTTTCTCCCATAAGGAGATAGCAGAGGCCCTGGAGATTTCCGAAACCACTTCGCGCTCGCAACTCCAGCGCGCGCGAACTTTGCTGCAGACAAAGATCAAGGAGAAGTTTTAAGATGCAAAAGAATTTTACAGAGGATTTTGACCTTCAGGTCAGGTCGATAATGGAAGAGGCTCAGGAACCTGCTCCTGCAGGGGCCTGGGAAGCCATTTCGGCTCGCTTGGATGCAATGGCCGCGGCCTCTGCCGCCCCGGCCGCCCCTGCTGCATCTGCCTCTACTTGTCATTCCGAGCCGCAGGCGAAGGAACCTGCCGGGCGCCGCATCTGGTACTGGGCCGGTGCCGCCCTTGCAATGGCTGCCGCCATCGCCCTCGGCGTCTTCTTCTCCGGAACATCCGAAAACAATTCCAACCTTATCAATATAACTGACGGCTCCGCCCTCGTGGCGGAAGCCGTTACTCCCGTGGAAACCGTTACTCCTGCGGAGGCCTCCTCCGTACCGGTCGCACCTGCAACCACCACTTCGGTTCCTTGTCATTCCGAGCCGGCATCACCTTGTCATTCCGAGCCGGCCGCCGCTCCCGCTGAACCAGCAGTTCAGCCTGCAGAGCCCGCCGCAGCCCCCTGTCCTTCCGAGCCGGCCCCCTGTCATTCCGAGCCGCAGGCGAAGGAATCTGCCCCTCAGTCCGCCAAACCCACCGCGCAGCCCGCGGTAGACCCGTTCGCACTGATGGCCTATGAAGACGCGCACAGCGCATCTTCCCGCACGGGCTTCTCCCTCCGTCTTTCCGGAGGAGCATCAGGAAACAATGTGGGTGCAGGTAAACTTATGCAGGCGGCTCCCGGAGCATACACTCAGACCGGAATCACCGAAACCAGTAAATCCACCTTCGGCATCCCGGTGGTCGTCGGCCTTGGAGTGCGCATGCATCTCACCGATGCACTTTCAATCGGCACGGGCCTCGACTATTCAATGCTGACCCGCACTTTCGAGGGCAGATACACGGAGGGACTGACCGTTACTCCCGGCGATTTCAATCACACGCTGCAATACATCGGCATACCTGTCGACTTCTTTGTCAAGTTGGTGGAGAAGAAGGATATAACCCTTTATTCCACTGTGGGCACCGAGGCCGAGTATGCCGTTTCCAACAAGTATCACCTGCTTGGCACCGACACCGTAGTCGGGGACAAGGTGAACGGATTGCAGTGGTCTGTCGGCGGAGGTTTCGGGCTTGAGTTCAACCCCGGAAGGCGTGTAGGCATCTTTGCCGAACCGTCTGTCAAGTACTATTTCAATTGCGACCAGCCTAAGAGTATCCGCACGGACAAGCCTTTCCAGATGATACTCCGCGTTGGTGTTCGCTTTGAACTTTAAACTCTGAATATCAGCCTTTTACCCATAGGCAAACATTAATTTTGGTTTTTACCCCCGGTTTTTACCCCCGGGGGTAATTTTTTTTGGCATAGCTTTGTGGGAAAAGAACCGGATTATGAAGGGATTGACAATCATATTTTGCGGACTGCTTATCTTGCAGTCATGTGGTAAGGATTCACTTACGCGTATTTACAGAGCTGATGTCATGGATGGCCGCTCTCACTCCAGAGACTCTTTGGCAGATGGCTCCGGAAGCAGACAACCGGACACGTCCGTTTTCGTATCTGCTGTCATCATGCCGGCGGATTATGACTGGCGCAGGGATAGCTCTTACGGGGCAGTTGCCTGCGAAATCCAGCTATTCAAGAACGGGCGGCTGCAGTTTACCGCTCCGGCAGGCGCCCAGACCAACATCAGCGTTTCTCCGGACTCCCACCATTTGCTTGGCGGGCACCTTTATACCGAGAGGTGCGGCCCGGATGGTACCGTGATCTGCCGGGATGGTGTAGAGTGCCTCAGTTGGCCTGAGCAGGAAATCCTCAAAGGAATCTTCATCAAACAAGGAGAAATCTATACGCTTGGCCGTCGTATGGATGGCAGCGGATTCTGCTTCCGCCTTAACGGGGAGGTGGTATTGTCCCGGGACGGTGACGTGTTTGGAGATTTTTCCAACCCTGCTTATGGCCGCACCGGTGCGCTCTACGAAAATGAGGGGAAGATCTGCTTCTGTTTCCGCACGTCTACCACGGCATTCATGGTGAAGGATGGGGCGGCGGAGTCCATCCGCACGGGAGTCCGCGTGGGAAGGATACGGGATATGCGACTGATTGGCCCCTCGTGCTACTATGTGGCCGATTACACCACATCTATGCTGATTTTCTCCCCAGCGCGGACCATCACTCTTCCCGGCACGGATACCTGGCTTTCGGCCAGTTTCTTTACGCACGAAGGCCACCCCTGGTTCGTGGCAGATTCCAAGTCCAAGACAGTATGTAATCCGGTGGAACTTGCGGATGACATTGCCCCCGGCGTACAGTTTTCCGGATTCGATAATTTCATTTATGAAGGCAGTTCCAGCATCTATGCGCTGAACTATGAAGGTGGCACGGTGCGAATATGGGATGCCGATGGAGAATTGCTCTACATCCGTGATTCCACCTTCTTCTTCGGCCCCGGCAGCGCCTTCTGTGCCGACAATGAAATCTATGCGCTGATTAATCCGCGGGAACGCGAAGAGAAGCCGTTCATATGGCATGCCGGCAAAGAAGCCGCCTATGGCATAAGCGGTTATCTCACGGGAATAGAAGTGGAAATCAGTCCTCCCAGGTAACGACCCGGCTTTCGTCCGGCATCACCTCGATCTTCACCCGCAGGGTCTCTTCTGGCAGAAGATCCTCGATATTCTCCGGCCACTCCATGATGCAGGTGCATCCGCTGTCGACATAGTCGTAGAATCCTATGTCCAGGGCCTCCGCTGGCTTGGTGATGCGGTAGAAATCGAAATGGAAAATGGACTCTCCGGCATACGTGCGGTACTCGTTCACTATTGCGAAAGTGGGGGATGAAACAGCGTCTCCGTTGACTCCCATCGCACGGCAGATGGCCGTGGTGAAGGTGGTCTTGCCTGCGCCCATGGGTGCATAGAAAGCGATTATGCGTCCGCTGCCTACGGTGGAAATGAACTCCTGCGCGGCACGGTCGATATCCGAAAGATTATTAATGACAATTCGATGCTGCATCGTCGGCAAAGATACTGATTTTAGGCTTATGTTGATAAATATTATTGGTGCGAAATGTATTGGGATCGATGCGGTTCCGGTGCTTGTCGAGGTGAAAATCGACCGTGGTGTGGGTATTCACCTGGTGGGTCTGGCGGATGCGGCGGTGAAAGAGAGCCTGCTGCGCACGGTCACGGCCCTGCAATCGATGGGATTCCATATTCCGGGCAAAAAAATAGTCATCAATCTGGCACCCGCGGATTTGCATAAAAACGGCAGCGGCTACGATCTGCCCATTGCCCTCGGCATTATCGCCGCCTCGGGTCAAAGGGAGTTGCTGGGGCTGGACAAGTACCTGATAATGGGGGAGTTGGGCCTGGATGGGTCTGTCCGGCCGGTGCCGGGAGCACTCCCTTATGCGGAGATGGCGGTGGGGATGGGCCTGCGCGGCTACATCCTCCCTGCCCGCTCTGCGCTCGAGGCGGTGGAGTACCGGCAGGCGCGTATCTACGGAGTCGAAACCCTGGAGGAGGTGATCTCCATCCTGGAGGAGGATGGCATGCGGGACGACCTGCTGATCTGGAACCGGCCGGAGTATCTTGATGCCGTTGCCGACCGGGACCGGCCGGTGGATTACATGGATTTCTCGGAAATCATCGGGCAGGAAGCGGCAAAGCGTGCCGCTGAAGTGGCGGTTTCGGGCGGGCACAACATGATTCTGATCGGCCCTCCGGGCGGAGGAAAGAGTTCAATCGCCAAGGCTATCCCCGGAATTC
>JAFZIX010000247.1 GCA_017554135.1 Bacteroidales bacterium
CATCTTCACCTTTTTCCAGCGGGACGACATGCGGCTTTCCTATGCGCAGGAGATTGTCGGCAAGCTTGGCTACACTCTCAGCTTCTCCCTCGAGCGGGAGGACATGTCCACCGGCAATGTGATCGTGGATATCGGGCCACTGGTAGGCGCAGGCGGCTTGAAGAGGCTGGCCTTCCTACGTGTGGCCATGTCCCTGTATGGAATCAAGCGGGCGGATGTGGCCGAGAAACTCGGCATCACCCTTTCGGGAGTCAACCGCTGGTTCAAAGTGGACGACATCTCCGTCTCCTACATCTTCAAGATTGCCGCCCTCTACGACCTGAAGGTCAAGGTCTCAGCCACCCATCAATAAAAATGGCCACGCCGTAGCGTGACCAGATATAGCGCGTAAAGTTTCTAAACTTTTAGTTTCCCGTTAGCTAATTCTTCTTTCAGGAAGGAATAAACATAAACTGGCCCCTGTTTATATAGACCGGTTTCCGGATTGGACAATTTTTCAAAAAGGGCGGAGGAATAAACTACATCCAATGCCTTTTCCATGTCAAGATGGAAGTCTTCCATTACTTGGTTGACAAGATCGGCAACCAGACCTTCTTTCAGGTATTGGAAATGCTCGCTCATATTTTACGTAATGTTTTTATAGCTGCCTCAGTTCCAAAGAAGTACTGATAAGTGATGCCTTTAATAAACTCTATCCGTTTCTTCAATTCCTCAAGAGTGATATTCCCTCCTTTGAATGCTCGGATTTGGGCTCCTACCTTATCGTTGGCGATAGGGCCATAGATGATATCAAAATCATGTAATTGAGCATCTGAGAAGTTCTCGCGATTCTCATACACAAACTTTGCCCACTCTTCGCTATAACCTTCGAAAGTCTTGACTTTCAACAGACCCGAAGTTAAAACAGATTCATCAAACTCAAAAGCCGTAACTATTGGTTCTCCTCCCAAGAACGCGACTTTACTTTTCGCCAATTCGACAGCCTGCTCTTTTTCTGCGGACAGATAGAAACCGCGACCAAAATCCTTGCCTGGGCGTGATGCGTTCAGGTCTATCTGATTGATTGCGACATTGGAACCGTGATACAGAATCATATCAAACGGCCTCCCATCCGTCTGCAATATGTAGCAACATCATCCACATTACCACGGAAGTCCTGTGTGTGTAAGGCACCGTAGTGCTGGTCAATTGCGTTAATTGCATCATATGTCTTGAGGTACCGGTATGCTTGCGCATCGGTAAGGCCGAAGCGCTGGCCGAACTCATTAACAAATGCAATAATATATTCTATCTTGTCGCGTATAGGATAATTCTGTTCCATGTTCGCAATCATTTATGGGTGCAAGTTACGAAAATTTGTTTGATTCCTACAACAAATTGTTGAATTTGGCCATGGACTCGGCCTTGATGGAGTCCACTATATCTATATAAGGTTTCATGGCGTTGTAATCGCTGTGGCCGGTCCACTTCATCACCACGCTCGGTGGGATTCCAAGGGAAAGGGCGTTGACTATAAAAGTGCGTCGTCCGGTATGAGTGCCCACCTTTTCCCACTTTTGGAAGACTTCATCGTGACGGATGTTCCCCTTGTAGGTTGTAATGCGAATCTCTTCGTTTATACCAGCCAGCTCGCAAAGTTTTTTGATGTCTCTGTTCATTGCCTGATTGGTAAGATTGGGGAGGGCTTTGTTGTCGGGGAAAGGAATGCCTTCGTATTTATCCAAGATGTCCTTTGTAATGTCATTGAGTTCGATAGAGATACTATCGGCAGTCTTGACAGTAGTCACCTCTAGATGGTCTCCTTTTATATCGCTTCTGCACAGATTGTTGGCATCGGAATGACGAAGCCCCGAGAAGCAGCAGAACAAAAAGACATCCCGTACTTGCTCCAGGTAGGCGTTGTTCCCTGTCAAAGCCAAGGCGCGGAGTTGTGCGAGTTCATCTTTTGTAAGATAGATAACTTTTCGTTGGGTCTGCTTAAGGGTCGGACGGAAAAACCTGTAAGCCTTGTTCGTGTTGTATCCCTTCTCCGTCGCCCAGTTCAAGAACCAACGAAGGTATCCGAGTTTCTTGAAAATCGTAGTATTCTTTAGTCCGGTGAGGTCTTCTGTGTCATATGCCTCCCTGTCACCCTTCTTTTTGCGTGGGGTGTGTAAAGTTTTGGTATCCCTAAGGAAGACCACGAAAGAAGTGAGCCACGGCTCCGTTATGTCCTTGAACTTGATACTGCCTTTGAAGGCCTTAAGGTCGGCCATAAGTGCGTTCATTTTACCATAAGTGGCAGGTGTCCACGCATTCTTTTCTCCGGCTTCTGTCAGAAATTCAGAGAAACAGGTCCAGAATGCCTTTTCGCTGCGACCACCCTCGGGCTTAGGTGTCTCTTTCGGCCTCTGCGGGACCGTTCCCTTCAGACGTTCCTCATATTTATCCTTTATTTGCTTGGCCGTAGGAATTTGATCCATCGCTTCAAAGAACTTGAATGCGGTATCCATCTGGTCTTTCACATTCCTCAATTCATTGTTGATTGCCTGGGCTGTCTCATTCTTCGGCCCGACATACCACTCCTTGACCAGTTGTTCTTTTTCGTCCCAGGCTTCGCGATTGTTAATCTGGCAGCCAGTCTTAAGGTCTATCCGCTGAGAATTGAAGGTCGTGCGGAGCCTTATTTGAAAAAGATCCTCGTCTACCCCGTAGACTCTCAGTTTGAAGGTGATATTTCTCTTTATTTTCATGGCATTTTTACTCAAATCGTGGCCCAAAAATGGCCCAATTTTACCCGGAGTTACACAACTCCGTTTGCAAAAATACGCAATAGAAATCATTAAAACAAGGGTCTGTAGAGGGGTTTGCGGTAAATTTACGAATCTCCTTATCTCCACGCCAAGAGCCTCAGGCATTCGCCTGGGGCTCTTTCTGTTTCGATAAGGAGATGTTTTTTTAGGGGCGCTGCCCCTAAAGTACCCCGCGGCTCTCGGCCTTAGTCCTACGGACCGGCCTCCGCCGTTCGCGCTGGTGCGCTCAAGTGCGAGAGACGTCCCAAAAACCGGGACGTTACTCGCATTTTCAGCCTTATTTGCTTGTAACCTACAATAATTTGGGACGTCTCTAGCACTTGAAGAACATAGCAGAGAGGGGCGATTTCCAAAATAATTCGTAAATTCGTGGGTTATGACCAGGAACGCGGTATCACTGTGGAGCATCTTCGCCATCTTTGCAAAGATCGGCGCCTTCACCATCGGTGGGGGATATGCGATGATTCCGTTGATCGAGGCCGAAATGCGCCGTAAGAACTGGATCTCCGAAGAGGATATGCCGGACATCATCGTCCTGGCACAAAGTGCCCCCGGCATACTGGCAGTCAACATGGCAATCTATTCCGGATACCGCCTCAGGGGCATCAAGGGAGCCCTTGCCGCCAGCCTCGGCGCCGTCCTCCCGTCCTTCATAATCATTCTGGCCATAGCGATGCTCTTCGCCGGCATTAAAGATAACCCCACGGTCTCCAAAATCTTCCGTGGCATCCGCCCGGTGGCGGTAGGCCTTATCCTCGTGCCGGCAGTCAACCTCGCCCGCAAGGGCTGCCGCAAATGGTGGGCCTGGCTCGTCCTCGCTGCATCGCTGATAGCGGTGGCGGCCCTAAAGGTTTCACCTATTTATATTATCCTGGTCACCATCATCATAGCGGTGGCCATCAGCCTGGCGAAGGAGGCGCGTAATCGCTGATGATCTACGTTCAACTATTCCTCACCTTCTTCCTCATCGGACTTTTCACTTTCGGTGGAGGCGCGGCTATGCTCTCGCTGATCCAGACGCAGGTCGTCACGAAGTACGCCTGGCTCACCGAGGCCCAGTTCACCGACATAGTCGCCATCTCCCAGTGCACCCCCGGGCCCATCGGCATCAACTGCGCCACCTACACCGGCTACGAGGTGGCCGGCATCGCCGGATCCGCACTCGCAACCCTCGCGCTGGTGCTGCCATCATTCATTATCTTCTACGGCATCATCCGCCTTTACAATAAATACCGCGGCACCACCCTTTTCGGGGATGTCATGTCCGGTCTGCGCCCTGCGGTGGCGGGCCTGATAGCCGCCGCGGCCTTGATATTGATGTTCCGCATCAGCATGGAGGGGTGCGTACCGCAACTCTCCATCATCCAGGAAAACTTCGGCGACTGGACCTCTTGGGTAATCCTCGGAATCACTTTCATCGCTGCCTTCTTCTTCAAAGTCAACCCCATCCTGCTGATAGTCGCAGGTGGCATAACAGGATTATTAATCTATTGAATATGAAAAAGTTATACTTCATCGCTATCGCCCTGCTCCTGGGTGGCTCCCTGGCAGCAAAAAAGGCGGAACCCGTCTTTAACATCATTCCTGAACCCGAGAGCATCAGCGTTGCCAAGGGCACCTTCAAGGTCAAAGGCGCCAACTTCAACTATGATTCTTTCCTCGAACCCCGCACCGTAGCCGCCATCGCCCAACTTTCGGACGGCATAGCGCTCGGCAGCGGCAAGGTCAGCAGCCTCGCTGCCGCGGCCGGCGTGAATTACGGCACTCCCATCGAATCGCTTCGCGGAGTGTATTTCCTGAAGGATGCCACCATGAAGCCGGAGGAATACAAGATTGAAATTGCCCCTAACGCGGTCAAAATCACTGCGTTAGACCACAACGGCTTCCTCTATGCCATCAGCAGCTTCAAGCAGTTGCTGCCCGTGGAAATATACAGCGGCAAGCCTGCGGTCAAGGCGGACTGGAAGCTGCCCTGCTGCACCATCAAGGATGCCCCTCGCTTTGCCTACAGGGGCATTATGCTGGACTGCGCCCGCCATTTCTTCACGGTGGATGAGGTCAAGAAATACCTGGATGTGGCGGCGATGTACAAAATCAACCGCTTCCACTGGCATCTCACCGAAGACCAGGGCTGGCGCCTGGAGATCAAGAAGTATCCCCTCCTCACCGAGATAGGATCCTTCCGCGCCGGCACCCAGACCACCAAGGACCGCAGTGTGCACGACGGCAAGCGCTATGGCGGATACTACACCCAGGCGCAGGTGAAGGAGATAGTGGAGTATGCGGATAAACTCGGCATCATCGTCATCCCCGAACTCGACCTCCCCGGCCACATGCTCGGAGCGCTGGCGTCCTACCCCTGGCTTGGCTGCACCGGCGGCCCTTACCAGGTCTGGACCCGCTGGGGTGTCTGCGACCAGGTTCTCTGCGTGGGTAAGGAAACTACCTTCGAGTTCCTCTTCAACGTGCTGGACGAGATCTGCGACACCTTATACAACGGTTATGATTTTGAGGCCGATCACAAGTATACTCCTTCGGGAGTGATAGAGCTCTCCTCAATGGAGCGCACCGAGCTGCTTCAATACCTTGGCTATACGTTTGAGGACATAAGCGG
>JAFZIX010000248.1 GCA_017554135.1 Bacteroidales bacterium
ACCGGTTGCGAAATCGGTTTCCATGTTCCAGATCTTGTCTGTGAACAGTTCTTTTATATCGCTCCAGGTTACTTTCCTGTCTGTCAACTGGTACTTCCGCATCTTCTAAAACAAACTTAACTGTTCTACTTTGCCCTCAGAAACGGCCTCCGGAACCTCTGCAGGCAGCATTTCCATGAACGCGGCTTCGCCTATCACGGGCACGCCGAGTTCCTCGCACTTCTTTATCTTCTCCGGCCCGGGCTTCTCACCGGCAAGCAGGAAAGATGTCTTGCCGCTTATGCTTCCGGAATTCTTGCCTCCGTGTTTTTCTATCAGAGCCTTCATCTCGTCCCGGGAGATGCTGAAGGTGCCGGAAATCACTATAACCTTGCCTTCCAGGGCCTCGGAGGCGGCTGCGGCGGGTTCTTCCACGCTGAACCTGAGCCCGTGGGCCTTGAGCCTCTGAATCTCTATCAGATGCCTCTCATCCCGGAAATAGTCGTAGATACTCTTTGCGCACACGTCTCCAACATCCGGAACTTCCTTGAGTTGCTCTTCACCAGCGGCAATCAAGGAATCTACATCCCCGAAGTGCCTTGCAACCGTCTTGGCGGTAGTTTCCCCGACAAAACGGATTCCAAGGGCGAAGAGAACGCGCTCGAAGGGCACCTCGCGGGATTTGTCGAGGCTGGCCTTGAAACGTATGGCAGATTTCTCCCTCCATCCCTCAAGACTCATCAACTGGTGCATGGTGAGGTCGTAGAAATCCGCGGGAGTACGCACATAACCGAGAGTGTAAAGTTGGTCCACGGTGGCTTCTCCGGCCAATATGTCCATCGCCTTGCGCCCCGTGAAATGGAGCAACTCTCCCTTGATCTGCATGGGGCAGCCGTCGCTGTTAGGGCAGAACCACTTGGCTTCATCCTCCTCGCGGACGAGGGGAGTGCCGCAGTCCGGGCAGAGTTTGGGGAATTCGGGCACCCTGGCCCCCGGCTTGCGCCTGGATGGCTCTACGGCCGTAATCTTGGGTATGATCTCGCCGCCCTTCTCCACATAGACATAATCACCTTCATGGATATCAAGTTGGCGTATCTGGTCTTCATTCACCAGCGTCGCCCTCTTCACAATCGTGCCGGAGAGCAACACCGGTTCAAGGTTGGCCACGGGAGTTATGGCTCCGGTGCGGCCCACCTGATAATCAATTGAAAGGATGGGAGTCAGCGCTTGCTCCGCCTTGAACTTGTAGGCCACCGCCCAGCGGGGGGATTTGGCCGTGTAGCCCAGCGCTCTCTGGTAGGCCATCTCATTTATCTTGATGACCACACCGTCGGTGGCGTAAGGCAGGTTCTTGCGGTTCACGTCCCAATAATCGATGAACTCACGTATCTCGCCTATATTGCGGCAGAGGCGCCTTTCATCCGACACCGGAAGGCCCCAGGAGGCCGCTGCACGCAGGGCCTGGTCGTGGGATTCGAAGTCCAGACTTTGTGCGGGGATGTGATACAAAGTGCACCACAGGCCGCGCTGGGCCACTTCATCCGGATTAATCAACTTCAGGGAACCCGAAGCGGCATTACGGGGGTTCGCGAAGGGCAACTCGTCATCCAGCGCCCTGAGTTCATTCAGGCGGTCGAATGCGGCGTAGGGCATCAGCACCTCGCCCCTTATCTCAAACTCCTCGGGATAGTTCCCGTGGAGTTGCAGGGGGATATTGGAGATGCGTTTGGCGTTCTCGGTGACATCGTCCCCGACCACGCCGTCTCCGCGCGTGAGCGCCTGCACCAGTTTACCCTGCCTGTATGTAAGACAGATGGCGGTGCCGTCGAACTTAAGTTCACAACAATAGGTGAATGCGGTGCCAAGGGTCTTGTCCGCACGGGAAGAGAATTCTTCTACCTCTTCGATGGAATAGGTGTTGCCAAGAGAAAGCATAGGATAGCGGTGCGGACGCTGCACGAATTCGCGGCTGGAGGGCTCCGAAGGGCTTTCCAGGTCGCTGCCTACCTTGCGGGTGGGGGAGTCCGCGGAGGCGAATTCAGGAAAAACCGCCTCCAGGGCCTCCAGTTCATGCATCAACTGGTCGTACTCATAATCGGACATGGTGGGAGCGTTGTCGACGTAGTAACGCCGGCTGTTCTCTTCCAGGATGCCCCTGAGTTCCAGAATCCTGCTATGTGCTTCCTCTTTAAGCATCTACCAGCCGAGAATCTTCTTGAAGTCGAAATCCTCGGGGTTGGGAACATACTTCTTTGCCGCCTCGTAGTCTGCCGGGGTAATATAGTGGCAGATGTGGGCGAAGTAGTTCTGGGCGGTGCCGCCTTCTATATTCACGCGGCGCGGAGGAATCTTGCCCTCTGCATTCTGCAGGTCTTTGAGATAGAGGGGATGGGCCTCGCCCTCGGCATCCACATACACCATGCAGCCGGTCTCGCCCTTTGCGAAGAGTTCATAGGCTCCCATTGCAAGTTCGGTGCAGTAGGTGAGGTCGTAGCCTATAGGATCCTGGCAGCGGACGTCATAGCCGATTTCCACCGGACGGGTCTTGATCTTGAGGCCGATCTTCTTGAATTCCTTGTCCAGGATGTCGTTGAAGAGGACCGCCTTGCTGATCTTGCCGAGTTCGGGATGTCCGTGCTCGTCGTAAGTCATGGTGACGCCTGCGTCCTTGATTTCCTGAGGATCGAGATCGTGGAAAACGCCCTCGGCCACCACTACGGTGCCGTAGGGGATCCCAAGGATCTTGCGCTTGATGATGGCGGAGATTGCCAGTTTGACTATCTTGTCGAGGTTGATCGAAGTCTTGTTGAACATCTCGGGGATGATGGTCATGGGGCAGTGGGTAGCCTCGCCGATTCCAAGGGCGAGATGGCCTGCGCTGCGGCCCATTGCGCTGATCAGCAGCCAGTTGCCGGAGGTGCGGGCATCCTCATACACGGTGCGGGCAAGGTGTGCGCCTTCGTCCTTGGCGGAATTGAAGCCAAAAGTAGGG
>JAFZIX010000024.1 GCA_017554135.1 Bacteroidales bacterium
CACCGGGACCTCAGGGGCCGTATCTGAGAGGGATATCACCTTCCACGCTTCTGCGGCGTCTATCCCTGAGAAATGCACGTCTTTCTTTCCCGCTCCGAAATGGGCAAGGTCTAGAGGAACGCAATAGTCTTCGTCCCCTCCCGTGGTGAGGCGAATGTCAGCCACGTACAGAGTCCTCCCTCCCCTTTCGATGGTGAGGGTAATCTCAGGATTGGACTCCTTGACAGGGATGACCATTATGCTGCCTTCTTTCTGGCAAGAGAGAAGGAAGCACAGGGTCAAGAACAGCAAAAGCTTCTTCATCGTACCCTATTTCTTGTTCAGCATCCCGCAATTATCGAGGAAGTTGTAGAACAAGGTCGTCCAGATATTCACAGACTGGCCGTTCTCGCGGTATCCGAAGCCGTGGAAACCCCTGGTGAAGGAATGTACCTCCAGAGGCTGGCGGGTCTTGTTCCAAGCGTTGTAGAGGGCGGGCGTGTCGCCGAAGCCGTTGGACGATGAGGCTTCGGACGTGCTCGCAGCGATGAAGAGCGGCATCGGATCCTCGGGCACCTTGTCCTCGAACCAAGCCGGATAGATCATTCCGAGGAAGTTCGGCCGGCTCATCTCGTCGTGGTCGAGAGCCACGTGATAGACGATATTGCCGCCTGCGGAGAAGCCGATGATGCCTATGGCATCGGGGTTCACGCCGTACTTTTCCGAATTCTTGCGGATGTAGGTGATGGCAACCCTGGCGTCGTCCCACGCCATCTTCCGGTCATATCCCTGCTCCTCTGCAATCTTAGCGTGTTTCTCTGTGAGTTCCCTCATACGCGCATCCCTTCCCTGGTTGCCGTAAGAATGGTCGGCCACATATTTGGCCTCCTCGTAGTCGGCACCGGAATACGCTATACGGTATTTCAAGACGAAGGCGGCTATGCCGTGCGCGGCGAGCCACCTGGCCACGTTCGGACCCTCCTGATGCCACGACAGCGCGGTGAAACCGCCACCTGGACAGACGACCACTGCGGCACCGGTTTCGGTACCCTTCGCCGGCAGATAGACCCACAATTCGGGATCTACGACGTTCAGAATGCATTCGCCCACCTCACCGGGGTTCATGGCCGTAGTATACTCGAAGAGGAACTCCTGCTGCGTCCAGTTCTCACTGCCGGGAGCCTTTCCTTCATACAGCCGTATTTTTTCAGCCTGGGCAAAGGCAGTTGCGCCGACCAGCGCAAGCATAAGGGTAATCAGTATTCTTTTCATATTCCTATCTTCTTTGATGCTTGTAAATGAGATCCTGCATATGTGAGTCAAATGCCTGGCGTTCCTTGATATCGATGTCGAAGACCATACAGGGTTCATTTGCTTCGGCGAAAGAGTGCCATATAGGAAGCCCCTCGGCATTGGGATTGCCCGTATATGCAAAGTAGACCCAGTAGTCACTCATTATCTGCTCAAGCTTTTTCAGTTCCGGAGTAACCTCGGGGACTTTGCGTTTTTCTGCTTCAATAGTATTGAAGAAGAACGGGAGTTCATCGCCGTGCGCCGAATAATGGTCGCTGGGCTTCTGCCAGGCGAACAGATAGTTCCAGACGGGAGCAGAACCAAGGGCGTTGACACCGCGGCAAGAAATGACACTGTTAAAACGGAACGTCCTGTCTAGCGAGAGCAAGTCCTGAAGCGAGCCGTCCGGATAGGCTTCATAATAAGCCTTTATGAATTCATCGGTATCTTGGCCGAAGGTCGGGGCAAGGATTGCCTTGGCCTCGTCGAGCGTAACGTCCTTACCATAATAGTTGGTGCCGAATTCGTTCAGGGTAGAACCGATAATGATGGGAATATCCTTGGAGAAATCGGCAAACGCAGGCGTGAAGGGCTGCGAGACTATCACCTCTCCGTCCATGGTAGGAGCAAAGCCGCCGGAGATGCCGCGGAGACCTGCCGTGGCGCGCTGTCCTGCGGCAACCAAATCGTCATAAGGAACGGTCTGGATCCTGTCGATTTGGTCGGGAGAGATACCCAACTCTTTCACGACGGCTTCGCCCAATTTGCTGGAAGTGGCCGTGGTGTTGGTGCCTACGATAACTCCACTATAGACAATAGCTTTGTGGAAAAGGCCCCTGGCCGAAGGCATGCACATTATTGAACCAATCTTGCCGCCACCACCGGAGTGACCCATAATAGTGACATTGTCCGGATCCCCTCCGAAGCGTTTGATATTGTCTCTGATCCATTCCAACGCCGCTACGATATCAAGTTCTCCCACGTTTCCGGAGTATTTGTATTTCTCTCCGAAGGAGGAAAGGTCCAGATAGCCGAGAATATTAAGGCGATGGTTGATACTGACAAAAACCACATCTTTCTGCGCCAAGCCGTAACCGGGATTCCAGGAAGAATGGCCTGTAGCATATCCGCCGCCGTGGATCCAGAGCATGACGGGCATTTTGGCGTCCGTATCCTTGGTCCAGACGTTGAGTGTACAGGTATTCTCTTCAGACATAACTACACCGGGGAAACCGCCTGTCTGCATGGCATAGGGACCATATTTGTCACATACCATCACAGTGTCCCAGGGATCCGCTTTCTGCGGAGGCATGAAACGTTCGATCTTTGCATAAGGGATACCCTTGAATGCAATAGTGCCTTCTTCTACGACACCCTGTACCTTGCCGGTTGTCGTCTTGACCACCATAGGATCGCTGTTGCAGGAGCATAGGGCTGCCAAAAAGCAAACAGCAAAGAATAATCTGTTCATCTGCATGATATTTATTTTTGTTTATTTACATATCATCTCC
>JAFZIX010000249.1 GCA_017554135.1 Bacteroidales bacterium
CCAAGAGAAGTTCCAGCTGCAGAGAGAACTTCTTTCTGCGCGGCGGCTGCTTCTTTAACGGCATCCCTCATTTCTCTATAGTAATCTGCTGTCGCTTGTACAATACCTCCCTGATCTCTAATTGTTTCAGACTGCCAGGCTCGTCGGGGGCAAGCCCTCAGCCCTTACAACATCTTCTTGCGGTGGAAGATCCACCAGGCGGCGAAGACGATGATGGACATGACGCCGAGAAGCACGACCCAGGCCCAGCGCCAGCCGTCGAAGGGGAGTTTCACGTTCATGCCGTAGAAACTGGCGACCAGGGTGGCCGGCATCAGCAAGAGGGAAATGAAGGTGAAGATCTTCATTATGCTGTTCTGGTCCAAATTGATGATACCCAGCACCGTATCTTGCAGATATTCAAGCCTCTCGAACGTAAAATTCGTATGATTGATCAGCGACCCGATATCCTGCAGCAGCACATTCAACTTGGCATCATACTCGTCGGGAGTACGGCCGCTCTTCAGCAGGTTGGTAATCAGGCGCTGCTTGTCCACAATATTCTCCCGAACAAACATTGCATTCTCCTGCAACTGGTTGATATCCAGGAGGAAATCCTCGTTGATATCCTCTTTCTGGTTGATGCGCTTGCTGAACTGGGAGGTCTCTTTCGACATCAACTCGATGATATCTGCATCCAGGTCCACGCGCTGGTCCATCATGAACAGGAAAATCTTCCAGCCGCTGCCGAACTGTGCAGGACGGGCCTGGATACGACGTTGCAGCGAGGTGAAGGACCGGAGTGGTATCTCGCGAAGAGTCGTCAGCACATCGCCGACTATGATAAATGATACTGGATCCATCGCCATCTCGTCACCTGCCGGCGACAAGAAATTCGTGTTGGCGAAAATCGCTGTTTCGTTTTCGGAAAAACGGGAGGAACTTTCAATCTCCTCGGCCGTGGCGCGGCTCTGGATTTCCGTCCCGAGAAAAGCTTCGGTAGCGCGCTTTTCGTCCCCTGTTGGTGACAGGAGATCGATCCAAAGCACGTTCTCTTTGCCCAGCTTGGCAAAATCCGTTTCGTGCTGGCTTACGTTAATGTCAGCTCCTTGCCTGTAGAAAATGCTGATCATTCCACTTCCAATTTGTTCCCGGCGCTCCAATGGCGCTGGAAGGGTTAATATATTACGGGTTAGCTGACGTCACGGACAAGTCAGCCTGCAAATGTAGATAAAATTTCTGATTTTTTGTATATTTGTATCGGAAATGATTGATTACCCTTCCAAAGTGCTGCAGGAGGCGGTGGAGGCAATATCCTCGCTGCCCGGGGTCGGTGCGCGCAGCGCCCTCCGGCTCGCCCTGCACCTTCTGAAGCAGCCCGAAGAAAACATCCACCATTTCGCTGGCGCCATCGACGATCTGGCCACAAAAATCCACTATTGCAAGGAGTGCAATATGATTTCCGACAGCGACCATTGCGCCATATGTTCCGACCAGAAGCGGGACCATGACACCATTTGTGTCGTGGAAAGCGTTCGGGACGTGATGAGCATCGAGGCCACCGGCCAGTACCAGGGGGTCTACCATGTGCTCGGAGGCATCATTTCCCCGATTAACGGCATCGGACCGGGAGATCTCGCCATCGATGCGCTCGTTGAGAGGCTCAAGCGTGCCGCCAGCGAGTCCCAAAAGCCTCAGACCGAAGTCATCCTCGCCCTCAGCGGGGATGTGGAGGGGGAGACCACGTCTTTCTATATCTACCGGAAGATTGCCGGCCTCGCAGCGAAGATTTCCACCCTCGCCCGCGGCCTCGGGTTCGGGGATGACCTCGAATATGCCGATTCTCTCACCCTCGGCCGTTCTATTGTCAACCGTCAGGAATTCCGCCCGCAATGAGTATACTTGAAGCCTTCCTCATAGCCGTGTCGCTGTGCGCGGATTGTTTCGCGGTATCCCTCTGCTCGGGTACCGGCCTGGCCGGCAGCGGCACGAAAGGCGGCACGAAACCCGGCGCCGCCATCGCCAGAATAGCCATCGCCTTCGCCATCATCCAGACCGCCCTGATGTTCACGGGATGGGCCCTGGGCGCAGCCGTTTACAGCTTCGTCAGCCGCTACGCCGGCTGGATAGGTTTCGCGCTGCTGCTCTTCGTCGGCGGGTCTTTGCTGATCGCCGGCATCAGGGGAGATGAAGAGCACCTGAAACTGGATGGCCTCCGCAATATCATCCTCGCCGGAATCGCTACCAGCATCGATGCCATGGCCATCGGCGCAGCCAACTCCATGGAAGGAATCTCCTTAAAGGGAATGCTGGTGCCGCTGGCATTCGTCTTCGTCATCACCGCACTCTCGGTAGTGGCCGGAATCAGTGGCGGCAAGGCACTCGGGCAGCGCTTCGGCAACGCCGCCCGCATCTTCGGAGGCATCGTCCTCATCGCCATCGGACTTAACATGATTCTACATATACTATGAGAAAGATCTACATAATTGCACTTGCGTTGATTGCCGTGGCGTGCGGCCACAGGCACGAAGCCGTCCAGCCTCCTATGATGGGCTGGGCCAGTTGGAATGCCTTCATGATCGACATTTCCGACACCCTTATCATGCAGCAGGCAGACCTGATGGTTTCCACCGGCCTGGCCGATGCAGGATACAAATACGTCAACATCGACGACGGTCATTTCGGCTTCAGGGACAGCCTTGGGAATATGACCGCGAACCCTGTGCGCTTCCCCGGCGGAATGACTCCCGTGACCGAGCACATCCACTCCCTCGGGCTCAAGGCGGGTATCTACAGTGACGCCGGCGACAATACCTGCGGCAGCGGCTTCAATAAGGATGTCTACGGCATGGGCGCGGGTCTCTGGGGCCATGAAGTCCAGGACGCCCAGGTGTATTTCAACGACTGGGATTTCGATTTCATCAAGATAGATTACTGCGGCGGAACCCACCTGCAACTCCCTGAAAAAGAGCGCTACCTGCGCATCCGCGAGGTGATTGACAGCGTCTCCGCGCACCCGGTGAAAGTGAATATCTGCCGCTGGCATTATCCCGGCACCTGGGTGAACAAAGCGGGGGATTCCTGGCGCATCAGCGGGGATATCTATCCCGAATGGAAGTCGGTGGTGTATGTGATGAACAAGAATATGTATCTGTCGGCCTACACCGGCGGCGGCAAATACAACGATATGGATATGCTGGTGGTGGGATATGGCAACAAGCGTTCCTGTCTCACCCGTGGCAGTGGCCTGACTTTCCAGGAGGAGCAGGCTCACTTCGGCCTCTGGTGCTTCATGAGTTCGCCGCTGATGCTGGGGTGCGACCTGGCCTATCTGCCGGAAGATACCCGCGCGCTGGTAACCAACCCGGAACTCATCGCCATCAACCAGGATCCCCTCGGCATCCAGCCTCAGGTGGTGCAGTTCGACGGCGTGGGATATGTGCTGGCGAAGGATCTCAAGGTCCACCGCGGCAAGGAAAGGGCGGTGGCGCTCTACAATCCTTCGGACGAGGATCACCATTTCGAGTGCCCGCTGAATCTGCTGGCATTCGAGGGTGAGATAAAGATGCGCGATGCCGTGCTCCGGAGGGATCTGGGGAACGTGAAGAAGATCAGCATGACTCTTCCTGCGCATAGCGCCAGGATATTGACAATCAAGGGCTTGCAGGGAATCGAGCAGAAAGAGTACGAGGCCGAATGGGGATTCATCCCGGCCTACAATGATATCGGCCAGGATGGCGCAAAGTATGTGCCTGCGGCTGGAGCGTCCTGCGGCGCGGTGGTGAAGGGCCTGGGCGGCTCGTCGGAGAACCGCCTGGAACTTGACGTCCACCGTTTCAAAGGC
This sequence comes from Bacteroidales bacterium, assembly GCA_017554135.1. Classification (GTDB taxonomy): domain Bacteria; phylum Bacteroidota; class Bacteroidia; order Bacteroidales; family UBA932; genus Cryptobacteroides. The sequence continues at coordinate 3,824 of JAFZIX010000249.1, forward strand.
GGAAAATGGAAAGCGGAACTGGTGTATAGTTCTGATGAGGCCTGCTCCCTTACGGTGGATGTGAACGGCAGATCTCAGCAACTGGAACTGCCTGCTACCAAGGGATTTGCAAGCGTTCCTGTGGCGCTGAAACTCCACACTGGCTGCAACAAAGTCTCATTCATCAAAGAAGACGGGGAACTGCCGGCCTCTTTGGATAAACTGGTGTTTTAACAACATCTATAATTGACAATATGAAAAAGATAGTACTACTTCTGGCGGCTTGCGCCATGGCATTCGCACTTAACGCCTATCCCACCATCAACAAGGTGGATAAGGAACGTGCGGCGAAACTTGTGTCGCAGATGACGATAGATGAGAAGATCGATCTCATTTCCGGAAAGGAAGACGGCTTCCGCACCTTGGCGATTCCCAGACTTGGAATCCCGTCCCTGCGCATGGCGGACGGCCCCCAGGGGGTAAGGAATATCAACGGAAAGAATATTCACAGCACCTTCTTCCCCTGCGGCATCTCCGCGGCAGCATCCTGGAACAGGGAGGCGGTGCATGAGATGGGCGCGGGCATAGGCAGTGCCGCGAAGGCGCACGGCGTGCAAATAATGCTCGGCCCCGGCGTGAATATCTACCGCTCCGCTCTTTGCGGACGCAATTTCGAGTATTACGGGGAGGATCCTTACCTCGCCAGCGAAACGGCCAAGAACTACATCCTGGGCATGCAGGAGCAGGGCGTGATGGCCACCATCAAGCATTTCGCCCTCAACCAGCAGGAATATGACCGCCACGGAGTCAGTTCCAATGCTGACGAGCGTACTATAAACGAGATTTATTTCGCCACCTTCCGCAAGGCGGTCGAGGAGGCCGGGGTAGGTGCCGTTATGACGAGTTACAATCCCATCAACGGTGTTCACGCCGCGGAAAACCCCTGGCTGGTGCGTGAGAACCTTCGCAAGTGGGGCTTCGAGGGCATAGTGATGACCGACTGGACATCCACCTACAACAGCGTGGATTTCATCAAGGGCGGTGTCGATCTGGAGATGCCCAAAGCCTATGTCGCTACCCGGGAAAAAGTGAGGGCCCTGCTGGAGAACGGCGTGGTGACCGAGGCTGACCTCGATGAAAAGTGTCAGGAAATCCTCCAGGCATTCAGCGCCTTCGGTTTCCTGGATGCCGACCTTTCGGCGGATCCTTCCGCGGAAGATGCCGCTCTCTCGCAGAAGCGTGCGTATGAACTCGCCCTCGAAGGTCCGGTGCTCCTCAAGAACGAAGACAATATCCTGCCTTTGAAACCCGGCAAGAAAAACCTCATTGCCCTGATGGGCCCCAATGCCAACATTATGCCCTGCGGCGGCGGTTCCGGTTATGTGCAGCCCGAGGATGGCAAGGGTGTTACTCTCTACGAGGGACTCAAGGCCCTCGGCAAGAACTACCCTGTCGAATTCCTGGGAGGTCCGAATCCCGAAGTACTGAAAAAGGCATCCGTCGTAATAGTTGCCATTGGCTTCGATAAACTCACCGAAACCGAGGGCAGGGACAGGGTCTACGGACTCGACCGCCTGCATAACGAGGCCGTGGAGGCTGCGGTTAAATACAATAAGAACGTTATCGTCGTTGCTAACTCCGGAGGTGAATTCGATATCACCCCCTGGGCAGACCAGGTCAAGGCAATCATACTCGACTGGTATCCAGGGCAGGAGGGCGGCAACGCCCTTGCGGCCCTGCTGACCGGCAAGGTGGCACCTTCCGGCAGGCTTCCTTTCACCTTCTGGGGCAAACTGGGCAAGAACCCGGCGCAGAAGTGGTACAAGTCTGCACAACTCCACCCGAGCGGAAACCGCGACCGCTATCCTTTCACCGAATATGGCGAGGGTATCTTCCTGGGCTACCGCGGGGCAGAGCATTTCGGCGTGAAACCCTTGTATCCTTTCGGGTATGGCCTGACCTACACCACCTTCGATTATTCCGGCCTTAAGGTTGTTCCTGCGGCTGATGGCTTCGATGTGACATTCACCGTCACCAACAAGGGCGGTGTTTCCGCCAAGGAGGTCGCCCAGGTCTATGTTTCACCCGTGAAACCTTCCGTCATCCGTCCTGTCCGCGAACTCAAGGGCTACGACAAGAAACTGGTCGCGAAAGGCAAGAGCGTGGAATACACAATCCACCTCGGCCCGGAGGCATTCAGTTATTATGATGTGGCTACCCACGCATGGAAGGTGGACAAGGGTGAATATAAGATTCAGGTAGGCTCATCCGCAGAGGATATCCGCCTGGAAGCAAGTGTAACTAAGTAATAACCGATATGAAACGTCTATTTTATATGCTCGCCGCTTTTGCGGCATTGGTGCCCGTGCTTGCGGGTTGTTGCGCCAAGGATACCCCGGCAGGTGTCCGCATCGATTCTCTGGGGGATGCCGCATGGGCTTCCTCGGAATGGATTTCCGTAGTGGATGCTCCTGTCGTTGAGGGGGAGATAAAGGGTGGGAGCAACTATCTCGCTGCCGACGGAGCAAACTGGTTCCTTTCAGAAGTTACAAACGAGAAGAAGGTGGCATCCGCCTCCTGGATGACGGCCGGCCTCGGCGTTTACGAACTTTATGTGAACGGCAAGGTGATTGGCGAAGAAGCCCTGAAACCCGGCTTCACCCATTACGAAAAAACTAAATACTCCTTCAGTTACGATGTGACCGATGTCTTCAATACAAAGGCAGGAGCGGTGAATCAGCTTTCGGCCCAGGTCACTCCCGGATGGTGGGCAGACAAGATCGTTACCCCCGGCGGACACGATGGCATGATAGGGCGCAAATGCGCATTCCGCGCAGTGCTGGAGATTGTCTATGAAGATGGCTCCAGGCAACTCTGGGGAACAGATACCGAGAACTGGAAAGCCGGAATAGCCGGCCCCGTGCAGCATGCCGCTATCTTCGATGGCGAGCGCTATGATGCAAGGGAACTCCCGGGATTCGAGACCCCCGAAAAACTTTCCGTTCCGGAAGTCAACACCGAGTTCGCAGGAGAGATCCTGCCGTCTTGCGGCGCAGAGGTCTATCTTCGTAAAGACCTGGCCCTCAAGCCGGTAGAGGCTTATACATGGAAAGATATCGAGGGCGCTGGCGATGAAGAGTTTGGCAAGGTTGTCAAGGTTAAGGAATTCGGCAAAGGAGCCACGATATGCCTGAAACCCGGTGAAACCCTGGTGGTTGATTTCGGGCAGAACTCCGCAGCCGTGCCCGCTTTCAGGTTCAAGGCCAGGGAGGGCACTGTGCTGACCTGCCTGCCCGGCGAATTGCTCAACGATGGCAACGGCGCCAAGAGCCGCGGAATGGACGGCCCGGAAGGGAGCGTGCACCGCACGAATCTCCGCACTCCTGAAGATTGCTTCAGGCTGGATTATACCTTCGGGAAATCGAATGGATATGTGTCATACTATCCCCGCTGCACCTTCTTCGGATACCGCTTTATCTCAGTAACTGCTACAGACGAAGTCAAGATCCGCAGCATCGAGTCCATCCCTGTTACATCCATCGCCGCCAATCTTCAGACCGGCACCATCACAACCGGCAACGATCTTGTGAACAGGCTCATCTCCAATATCATCTGGGGCCAGCGTTCCAACTATCTGTCGGTTCCCACCGACTGCCCTCAGCGCAACGAGCGCCTCGGCTGGACTGCTGATACCCAGGTATTTACCGAGACCGGCACTTTCTTCGCCAACACCGACGCTTTCTTCCATAAGTGGATGCGTGATATGCGCGATTCCCAGGCACCTACCGGCGGCCTGCCCGGTGTTGCTCCTACCGCCCAGTATGGCAACAATATGATGCGTTTCGGTTGGGCTGATGCCGGCATCATAGTGCCGTGGGTTATCTGGAAGCAGTTCGGCGATGTCGCAATCATCGAGGAGAACTGGGACATGATGACGAAGTATATTTCCCACGTCAACGAAACCAAGTACGACCAGCCCACCATCGCATCCGAAAACGGCAACTACCAGTGGGCCGACTGGCTCAGTTACGAACCGCTTGAGAGCAACGGACGCGGTGCATTCTACCGCGGCCCAAAGAATGAGTGGCTGCGCCGTCCGGAAGGCATAGAGTACTGGAGTTATCTGGGGGCATCCTACTGGGCGATGGACGCTGCAATGATGAAGGACATGGCCGAGGCGGCAGGTAAGGACACCGCTGAATTCGAGGCCATGATCGAGAACGCGAGGGCCTATCTGCGTGAGCGCTTCATGAACGCGGACGGCACCTTCAAACTCGAGATCCTGAATACCATGCAGACCCCTGCCCTCTTCGCCCTCAAGAACAATCTGGTGGAAGGTGAGGCGAGGGATGCCATGTGTGCCAAACTCCGCGCCAACTTTGCAGAGCACGACGGCTGCCTGCAGACAGGTTTCCTCGGCACATCCATCCTGATGCAGACCCTTACCGAGAACGGCATGGTGGATATCGCCTGGGACCTCCTCTTCCAGCGTAAGAATCCCAGTTGGCTCTATTCCGTGGACAACGGTGCAACCACCATCTGGGAGCGTTGGAACAGTTACACGCTCGAACACGGCATGGGCCCGAAGGGAATGAACAGTTTCAATCACTACGCCTACGGTTGCGTCGGCGAGTGGATTTGGGAGACCGCCGCGGGTATCGCCGCAGACAAGAAGGCCCCGGGCTTCAAGCATATCATAATGAGCCCCGTTCCGGACAAGCGCCTGGGCAGCCTGACAGCGGAATTCCTCAGCGAGGCCGGCCTCATCAAGAGCGCCTGGAAATACGATGGCGATATCTGGACCTGGGACTTCACAATACCTGAGGGTGCCACTGCGACAGTCACACTCCCCGGCGAAGAAGGCAAGGAATACGAGGCCGGCAGTTACACCCTGGTTAGATAGTCTGAGAGAAAGACAGTATCCTGACCGGGCCAAGGAGGCCGGAGGGCAGCAGAGGATCACCGGCCTTGTAGAAAGGCCAGGTAGTGTAGGTGATACGCTGTTTCACTCCCGGCTGCTCATCACCGATCAGTCGGTTGGGCCATAGGTTAGTAACAGAGATTTCCAGCAGGTTTTCTCCGGCCTTCAGCGCATCCGTGATATCCACTTTGAATGGAGTTCTCCAAAGCGTGCGGAGGTGGACTCCATTCAATTTCACTTCGGCTATATTGCATACTTTCCCCAGGTCCAATTCGAAACGGCCTTCCCTTGGTTCAAAGATGAAGGATTTCCTATACACGGCCGTGCCTGAGAAATAGCGTATGCCGGGCACAGGTGATTCAGTCCAGGAAGATAAATTGTCGAATACTGCAGAAGCGGGTGCGCCGCGCCCGGCCTGGAAAGATATTTCCCATGGGCCGTCGATGGTCTGAACATCAGTCATGCGCTCTCCGGCCACACAGAACGACGCATTCCTGGTCGGCTCTCCAAATACAACAAAATAGGCTTCTCCGGCGGTGAACTCCAAAGGAATAACGGTACGCCCGTCTTCAAACGACCATGAGAGTTCCCTGATCGAGGCATCTTCGGGATGCCACAACATAGGACGCCGGCCGTTGCAACGGAAAGATACATCCTGTGAAAGAGACCTTCCGGACACGTTGCAGAGCCAGTAAATTTCGGCAGAAGGAAGGGTTCGGTGAGCAAACATCAGAGGTGCAGGCTCAACACTCATCTGCACATCGGGGGCGAGTCCGGCAACTGCGGCGTGGCAGTCACCATTCTCAATTACCATCACACCGGAGGCTTTGAACTTCTCGATCCGCTTGCGGATCTCATCCGACATCCTCAGGCCCTGGCCGCCTACGCAGAGGGCGGAATATTCCATCCCGCTGCGCGTCACCAGCCTGCCGTTTTTCACACGGACTTCCTTCAGCAGGGCTTCCGGCCCGATGAAATCGTAGTTATATCCGAAGGGAACGTCCGGCTCGCTGCGGCTGAACTGGGCGGTGACGTTGGTGTCCTCCCCATAATAGTAGAGGAAGTCCGCCACGTAACGGCCCTGCTGCATCATCGCACAACTGCGGGAGATATAGGATGTCCAGGCAGAGGCCTGCTCAGCCCAGGTTTCGTGGCGGTGGAACCACTGGCCGTAAATGTACATCCCCATGCCGGGAACTACATCATCCAGCGGCTGATGGGAACTTTCGTGGATGACGAAACGATTTACCCCTGCATATAGTTCCAGGTCCGCGGTGGCTTTCAGATTTTCAGGGCAGTAGGTGTATGCCTGGCGGTTCACTCCGGAGGCGGTCAGGGATTCGGCTGCCACCAGATTCTGCCCGTAAATATGGGCAGTGGCGGCGGATTCGCGGATGTCCGCAAGACCTTCCGTCCTGCGGGTGGTGCTGCCTCCGAACGTGCTCTGGATCCACATCGCCGACATGGGATAGGATGCACTTTTCTTTATTGAAATGCCGTCGGCAAGGCAGTTCCTTCCGTGTTCGTGGGATTCGATGAATACTCCGTCCATGCTGTATTCCCGACATACCGCAGTCGCATTATCGTAGTTCTCTGCAAACAGTTCGCCCAGGGTTCGGCGGAAGTCCCAGAGGAACTTTTCAGTGGCTTCCGTACTTTCAATCACGACCCCTGCGGTGGCAGGCAGCCAGGGCATAAGGTCGTATCCGCGCCGGGCTTTGAATTCTGCCGGGAGGTTATCGGTCCATGTCTGGGCTCCGGATTCGTAACTGTCTATTAGAAGGTATTGAATGCCGTGCTTGCCGAGCAGGCCTCCTGCGGCATCCTTGTACATATCGAGGTAGGTGTGCAGATAGCGGGAGAAGGCATCCTTATCCAACTTATCTACCTCCAGACCAGTGGCCTCCATTGAGGCCGGATGGTTCTTCTTGCCTGTTAGGGAGGTGCCGAAACGGTAGATCATCCATCGCCCTTCAGGAGCAGTCCAGCGGAGTATTCCGTCCTGCACTTTATCTGTGATGTCGATCACTTCGGATGGCTGTGCATCAGGGGCGGAGGGGTAAAGGGCGAGGTCGCATACTGCTGCGAATCCTGCCTTTTCCTCGAAATGATTTACAGGGAGATGGCTCAACAGGTTGAATTCTCCGACTTCCGTTGCCTTGGCGGCAGGCAGGCGGAGTATACCGTAGTGGTAACTGGCCTTGGGATTAGGAAGTTTGAGCCGCCAGAACCGGGCGCTGGCTTCCGGGATATATTCGGTTTGCTCCTGGGCTGCTCCCTGGGTTATCCCGCAGAGAGTCTTCCAGTTGCGCCCGTCGTCACTTATCTGCAGGGAATCCTGGCAACTGGCGGGAACTCCGTGACCGCCGCTGCGGGCGGTCTGGTTGATGATTGTCACGGCCTTGAAACTCTGCGGCTCCGGGAATTCATACTGTATCCACCCGAAGCCATCAGGACCGGGAGGAAGGAGACCGGCATTATCCAGATTCCCGTCGGTGAGGGTGGCAACATCAAAAGAGCCACCGCTTGAACTGACCTTTGCACCCAGTTCTTCCAGTGTCCGGAAGGTATCCGGAAGCCTGACGGCAAATGCCGCGATATCCTTATAATACCATTCGGGGATGGGACCGTCCTGATGGTGGTTGTATTCGTAGGGGAGTGGCACGTTCTGGAAACGGCTGCTGACCGTAAACGGTTCAGGCACAGTACATTCGAGACTGGCGCCGCCCTCGACGAGCATGGTGTTCCAGGTGAGTTTCTTCATTGCATCCACGGGCTCCACCCACGGGCCTCCGGTTGAACTCCAGCCGGGAGAACTTGCAATTGCGACCTCCATTCCCAGGGAGTCCGCAAGGGCGATGGCACCCGCAAAAGCATCCTTCCATTCAGGTGTCATATACTCGAGGCGGTGCTCCACCATCTGTGGGGTGTCCAGCCCGGCATCGAACACATGGAATCCTCCGATGCCTGCACGATGCATCCATAGGATATCGCTCCGCAGGCCTTCCGGAGTGATGTTCCCGTTCATCCAGTGCCACCAGACCATGGGCTTGGCGCTTTGGGGGGGATTCCGGAAGGCCTGTTGAAGCGATTCAAACTCAGTTGAGTTGAACTGCGGGATGCCGCAGGCAGTCAAAACCAGTGCGACGAAAACCGTGAGAATGTTTTTTTGCATTAATTATTTTTAACTGCCTTTTTATAAGTTACGGAAGCAGTGAATAAAATGGGATAGTGGTCGGAAATGTACTTTATGCCTTCGTACGCTTCAACCACTGTACGGTATCTGATGGGAGTGATATTCCTGTACCAGATGTAATCTACACTGTTCCTGATACCTCCGGCGATGGGTGAAATCCCGTCGAAAGAGTTGTGTGCCCGGTAGGTGTCATAGGCATTTGTGGGAAGATCCTGCCATGCGTATTTCATCCATGCCATGAATGGAGCGAAAGGATCAAAACCTTTATCTTTATCGCTCAGGTGCCAGTTGAAATCTCCCGTAAATACCACCGGGTCGTCATTGTCCACACGACCCTTGGCATGGTCAACCATTGCCTGGGCACACCTTATCCTGGCGTTCTCGTTATTGGAGTTAGGATCGAGTTCTTTGTAGTCGCGCGGGAAGTGTGTCGTATAGAAGTACAATTTGTAGCCGTGCTCCTTGTGTTCAAGGTCAACCCATATATAGGTGCGGTAGGTCGGATCGTTGCAGCCGTAGTCTTTCCACGCGGGGGTAGGGGTGGAAGGACTGTCGCTATACCAGCGATATCCGGTGCCCTTCTGGTTGAACAGGGCCTTTTTATACATGATGCAGGTGCCGAAGTTCTTTTGTGCGGTAGGAATCCAGACACCGCTGTAGTCGGGGAGTCCCTGAAGCAAATCCTGAATCTGGGCCTCCAGGCATTCCTGAAGACCAACCACGTCCGGTGACACAGTCTTGAACATGCTCAGGATTGCAGGAAGTCTGTATTCCCATTTCTGGTCGGCCGGGTCACTTGCATTTTTCCTGAGAACATTGAAAGACATTATATTCAAATTATCGGTCTCCCAGGTATATCCGGTCCCGGGATCGGGCTTTTCATCTTCCTTTTCTATGGGATTGCCGTCCTTATCGAAAGCGCCATTACCGTACATGGGCTTATCGGGGTTCTGGCAGTTGCAGGTTGCTACAACTGCCAGAGCGAATAATAAAAGTCTTATTTTCATATCAGTTCTTTACGCAACGGACAAATGAGGAATGGATTTCATTTGAAGTCTGGTCGGAAACCGCAGGTGCAGCAGTTATCTGATACCAGTAGCCATGGAGTTGGTTGGTGGATTCGTGATCCTGGGCCCAATAGCGTCCGTCTATAGGGGCTTTTGCCTTACTGGCGTTGCGGTAACCGCATATAGGCATGACGAGTGCTCCGTTGAATACTGCAGCGGAGATCAGAGAGTTGTCGGCGTTTTTCACTGATGTGCGCTCGACTCCGTCATCTTTGAGTTTGTTAAACTGGGCCCGGCTTGGCACATGGTATCCGGCGGGGCAGGGATCTGCTTCTGCGGCCCACTGGTTGAGACCGCATGCGGGGAAGATGGAAGCATTTGCTCCGGAAGAAACCAGAGTGCAGGGATTCTGGCCGGCCCAAAGAAGTTTGGACATGCTCTCGTCGATCGTGTAACTGCCCATATTCCAATTGCTCACGTTCTCAATACCCGTATTGATTACGGAATACATGCTGCTGCCGGCGCTGA
>JAFZIX010000250.1 GCA_017554135.1 Bacteroidales bacterium
AGGCTGCCGGCAAGGCGTTCAGGATTGAAAAGCACGTCCACTCCTACCCGCACTACTGGCGCACGGACAAGCCCGTGCTCTATTACCCGCTGGACAGTTGGTTCATCAAGACCACGGCCGTCCGCGAGCAGATGATGGCCCTGAACGGGCAGATCGTCTGGAAGCCGGAATCCACCGGAACCGGCCGCTTCGGCAAGTGGCTGGAGAACATCCAGGACTGGAATCTCAGCCGCAGCCGCTTCTGGGGCACTCCGCTGCCCATCTGGCGCACCGAGGACGGCAAAGAGGAAAAGTGCATCGGCAGCGTGAAGGAATTCTACGCCGAGGTCGAGAAGGCTGTCGCCGCCGGCGTGATGCCTTCCAACCCTCTCAAGGACAAGGGCTTTGACCCTGCCGACATGAGCAAGGCCAATTACGACCTCATCGACCTGCACAGGCCGTATGTAGATAATATCTTCCTGGTGAGCGAGTCCGGCAAGAAGATGACCCGCGAGAGCGACCTGATCGATGTCTGGTTCGACTCCGGTGCCATGCCTTATGCCCAGACCGGCCTTCGCGGCCTCGACACTTCCGATTTCGGCTCCACCGCCGACTTTATCGCAGAAGGCGTCGACCAGACCCGTGGCTGGTTCTATACCCTGCATGCAATCCACACCATGGTCAGCGGCACTCCCGCTTTCAAGCGCGTGATTTCCAACGGTTTGGTGCTGGATAAGGATGGCAACAAGATGAGTAAGCGCCTCGGCAATGCAGTGGATCCGTTCAAGGCTCTCGACACCTACGGAGCAGACGCTCTGCGCTGGTATATGCTCACCAATGCCCAGCCTTGGGATAACCTCCGCTTCGACGAGGCCGGTGTGGATGAGATCCGCCGCAAGTTCTTCGGCACGCTCTATAATACTTATTCTTTCTTTGCCCTCTACGCGAATGTTGATGGCTGGCAGCCGGCCGGTGAAGGCACTGCCTTCACCGAGACAGACCGCTGGATCATCTCCCTCCAGAACAGCCTCATACGCGACGTACGCGCCGCATACGAAGACTACGACATCACCCTTGCAGGGCGCCTCATACAGACCTTCGTCTGCGACCACCTATCCAACTGGTACGTGCGCCTCAACCGCAAACGCTTCTGGGGAGGCGGTCTTACGCCCGATAAACTGGCGGCCTACCAGACCCTCTACGACGTGCTGAAGACGGTCACCCTGCTGATCGCGCCCATCGCCCCGTTCTATGCCGATGAACTCTGGCTCGACCTGGTGCCCGGTGCCGAGTGCGTGCACTTCGAGAGCATGCCGGAGGCCGACGAGTCCAAGATCGACAAGGATCTGGAGGAGAGGATGGAGTTGGCGCAGAAGGCGACTTCGCTGGTGCTGGCACTTCGCCGCAAAGTGAATATCAAGGTTCGTCAGCCGCTTGCCAAGATGCTCATCCCCGTCATCTCGGACAAGGTGCGTGAGCAACTCGAAAGGGTCAAGGGCCTGATTCTCACCGAGGTGAATGTGAAGGAGGCTGAGTTCCTCGCGGACACCACCGGCATCATCACCAAGAAGATCAAACCCAACTTCCGCGTGCTCGGCAAGAAGTTCGGCCCGCAGATGAAGGAGATTGCCGCCGCGTTTGCGCAGATGGATCAGGCTACCATCTCCGCCATCCAGACTGCGGGTGACTATACCCTCGCCCTCGCATCCGGCCCTGTCGCACTCGTGCCGGAAGATTACGAGATAAGCTCCGAGGATATGCCCGGCTGGCTCGTGGCATCCGACGGCCCCCTCACCATCGCCCTGGACATCCAACTCAGCGATGCGCTGGTGAAGGAAGGCACCGCCCGCGAACTCATCAACCGTATCCAGAACCTCCGCAAAGACAGCGGGTTCGAGGTGACGGACAAGATCGACGTGGTGATCATTGCCGCCGGGGAAGACGGCGCCGAGATTGCCGCTTCGCTGGAGGATTATAAAGAATACATCGCTTCGCAGACGCTCGCGCTGTCCGTTTCTCTTGCCGCTGAAGGCGAGGGCACGGAGGTCGAGTGGAACGAAGGAACCATAAAGATTAAAGTAACACGCAAATAGTTTTATTATGGCAGAACAGGTTAAAACACGTTATTCCGATGAGGAACTTGCCGAGTTCAAGGAAATCATCGAGGGCATGTTGGAAAAGGCCAGGGCAGAGTACAATACTCTGAGAAGTGTCGTGATGCACGGTGGCAACAACGACATCGAGGACACCTCACCCTCTTTCCGCACCGTTGAGGATGACGGAGCGAACCAGCTCACCAAAGAAGAGGCGAGTCAACTCGCCCAGCGCCAGTACAAGTTCATCAAGAACCTTGAGGCTGCGCTTATCCGTATCGAGAACAAAACTTATGGCATTTGCCGTGTGACCGGCCAACTGATCCCTAAGGAAAGGCTGCGTCTGGTGCCTCACGCCACACTCACCGTGGAGGCGAAGGAAATGCTTGCAAAACAGGGAAAGAACTAGTCCTATGAAGGTTTCCAGGGGAGCAAGGCTGCTCATTACAGGGGTAATATTGGTTATTGCGGACCAGGTAATCAAGTATCTGGTCAAGACCAACATGGCTCTGGGAGAGCAGATTCCTGTGATTGGAAACTGGTTCCGTCTTTGCTTTGTGGAGAACGAGGGGATGGCCTTCGGAATGAAGTTCGGAGGCTCTGTGGGCAAGTTCCTGCTTTCGCTTTTCAGAATCGTGTTGTTCGGATTCCTCTGCTGGTGGATTCATTCCCTCGACAAGGCCCGCAAGGCTCCTACCGGTGTTCTGGTAGGCCTTACACTTATTACTGCCGGAGCCCTCGGAAACATTATCGACTGCCTGTTCTATGGCCTCATCTGGGACTATGCTCCCTTTATGTTCGGCAAGGTGGTGGATATGTTTTATTTTCCTTTGATCCACAATTCCGCCGGGGAGGTAATCTTCTTCAGCCCCGTGTTTAATTTCGCCGATTCCTGTGTTACTGTCGGCGCTTTCTACCTCCTGCTATTCCACTGGAAATTCTTTATTAAAGAATAAGTGTGTCCGGTGTCCCAAAAACAGGGACACCGGCATCAAAAACCCTATAAAAATGCTCCCGGTCCCCATTATTCTGGGACACCGGGAGCACTTGTCATTCTGACCCCTTCACTTGTCATTCCGAGCGTAGCGAAGGAATCTACTAGAAAGAATCTAGAAGAGATATGCTACGCCGAAGTTGACGCCGCTGGTCTTGATTACAGAACCGTCAGCATCGTTGTTGCGGTTGAGCAGACCCTGGTTGTAGCCGACGAAAGCGCGGATCATATCCATCACATCGAGGGCAACGCCGCCGCCGATGAGGATGTCGAGTTTGTTGTAGTCGGTGCCGTCATACATGTCCACATCTCCGGTGGTCACGGTAATTCCCCAAGCGCTTGCACCGCCCTTGATTACTGAACTGAGGCCGAAGCTGATGGTGGGTCCCAGATAAGGAACGAGCTTGAAGCCGTCTGCTAACTGAAGGCCATAGTTGAACATGATAGGAACTGCGAGATAGTTCTCTTTCTGATAGTTGTTTTCGTCCTTTGTGTAATTGAGCATGGCAAATTCAACACCGGGAGCGACGCAGATGCCGTTGACAAGTTCGATGTTGTAGTTTGCTCCGGCAAAGAGACCGGCCTCATTGTTCATTACATTGGTGAAATTCTTAGAGGTGTAACCTACGTTGACACCAATCTGTGCATTTGCGCAAACAGCTGCTACAGCTGCGAGAGCAATGGTAAGAATGATCTTTTTCATTTTGTATAAAAAAGTTTAAGTTGTTTTCGTACAATTAATAGATGATTATTCTGTGGTTTCCGTTGCAACTTCTTCTACCGGTGCGGCTTCCGTTTCGGCGTTCTCTGCCACAGGTTCTTCTACTGCTTCAACAGCAGCAGCCTCTGCCTCGGCAGCCTTGGCGGCCTTGCATGCCTGGTACTTGGTCCATCCCCAGTAACCACCGCCGGCAAGCAGAAGGATAACGATGATCCAGGTGATGCACTTGCGCCTGCGGGCCTTTTTGCGGGCTTCGGGATCCACTGCCTCGAGTTTAGGATATTTCACTAACTGGGTGAGGCTCTTGCCGAACTTGGGCTTCACATAGGCGGCGGCGTTCACTGCCCAGCCGTTTGCATTGAGCACGGGGCCGAGGTCGCGCCTGCGGAGTTTGCGCCATGCGATGAATACTGAAGGCAGGGAGATGACGAGCATGATGCAGATAATGATGATAATCAGTTTCCACCAACTGATGGCGGCTATGCCTTGCACCAGTTTTACCACAAACTGGCCCAGGAGGCCGAGTGCCATGCCGATGGCGGCGAAGATACCTGCAAACTTGGCAATGTCGAAGTTGCTCTGGATTGCTGCTCCCGGAGCGTTTCCGGAAGTGGCGGAATCAGCCGATGCCGTCAGGCTTGCAGTTGACTTGCTCTCCTTCTCTGCCGCGGACTTGTCCACCTTGTCGGAGATCCACTTCGCAACCTTCTTGTAAGGTGCCCAGAATGCCTGGCGCAGGGAGATGGGATTATCAACAATGCTGGTAACAGTGGCATCATACTGCACGCCGTCGCGGTCGTAGAAGATAGCGTTCTTGCCCGGGCGGAGGCCATTCACATCGCCGTCGGTCAGCACTGCTGCGATGGGGAATCCCTTGCCGGTGACCTTGTTTACGCAGTTGCAGTAGAGGATATACATGCCGCTGAGGCTGGAGATGTCGCCTGCCTTGCCGGCATCAATCACCTTCACGCAAAGGTCGGTGCTGCGCTGGTCGATGTAGAGGCGTCCGGCCTGGAAGATGGCGAGTTCCTTCTTGGAATAGAAGTCCTCGAACACCACGTAGTTCTTGAGGAACTTGTAGAAATCGCGCACGTAGTGGAGGAGTTTGTCCACTGCCTCGATGCTGAGGGCCTCGGGCTCCAGGGCCTTATCCTTCTCTACGAGTTCGAGCAGGGCGGCTTTCTTGTCGGCCTTGAGAGTGGCGTTCACCACGTCGATGCCGAGAGGTTCCACCTCTGCGCCTTTCTTGGCAGCCTTCCATGCGGTATAGGAGTCGAACTTGGCGAGCACGCCGAGCCATTCCTCCTCCGTGATAGCATCCTTCTTGGGGAACTCCACGTCGAAGACCAGGGCCTTCAGGTTGGCGAATGCGCCCTTCCATGCAGGGTTGATGCCTCCCTTCAGGGGGAGTTTTCCGTCCGCTGAGGGGCGGGCGAGGGGATAGGTGGCAATCTGGTCGGCCGCTGCGGCGAGGTCTCCGTCGCTGATGGCGCCTACCTTATCGACTGAAACATCCACCACGCCGGCAACTGCATCATTGAAGGAGATGAGTTTGCAGCGCATGAAGTAGTCCGCAATCTTCTCCTTGAGGGCCTCGCAGGCGGACAGAGCGGCCTCGCTGTTTTCGGCGAAGGGACCCTTGTCTTCCGCTGCCATCCAGGCGCTGTAGTCTGCGCAGGCGGTGTAGAAGGCCTCGATCTGGTCTGCGGTCACGCCATCGGCACCGCTGCGGTCCTTGGCGGAACCCACGGTGGCTGCTATGTTGGTGATGGTCTCCTTGAGTGCATCGTCATCGGCGCTGGCGGGAGTGATGATGCCGTCGCCGTTGAACTGGGTCTCCGCGAAGATCTTCTCGTTGTCGGAGGTCTCTGCGAGGGAGATGCCGTCCTTCTCAATCTTCAAGTTGGCGAGGATCTGCTTTGCGGATTTCTCCAACTTCGCGCCCTCTTCGTTCTCGGTGTTGAAGTCCGTGAACTTCAGTTCGCTCTGGCCTTTGAGGAGAATGTCCGGATCCTTGATGGCTCCGGTCAGCCACTGCGATGCGGCTATTACCTCATCCACGTGGATGCGCCCGTCGCCGTCGGCGTCCAGGAGTGCGAGAGTCTTGGCATCGAACTCGAGGCCGGTTGTGGGGCAACTCAGCACTGTCCATTTCTTGCGGTCCAGATTGCCGAGGTTGGCGATGTCTGCGCCGCTTTCAAGTTTCACCCTGACGGTCCCGCCGACAGAGGCATACTTCCAGTTGTAGTCTTCTTTCATATGGATAGTTTTTTATTAGAATACGAGTACTGCCGCTATCGGATAGTGGTCGGAGATGAAGGGGATGCCTTCATATTGCGTGCGGATCACCTCGAATGATTTGGCTTCGCTGAAGTCGGATTCGTAGATGTAGTCGATGACGCAGGCAGGGTACACGCCCTCGTTCCAGCCGTTATAGGTGACCAGGGTGTCCGTAACGGGAGCGATGTCGCGCACGGAAAGCATCCTGCCCTCAAGAGACTTGAGGCAAGGATCGTCGGGGGTGACGTTGAAGTCGCCGGTGAGGATCATGGGATAACCTTCGGGGTTGATGTCCTTGATGCGGTCGACAATCAGGCTGAGGCCTTTGGCGCGTGCTTCCACGCCTTTATGATCGAGGTGAGTGTTGACGTAGTAGTATTTCTTGTTGTAGCGTTTGTCTTTGAGGAGAGCCCAGGTGGCGGTACGGCGGCATTTTGCGTCCCAGCCGATGGATGGCTCTTCCGGTGTTTCGGAAAGCCAGAAGTTGCCCCATTTGAGGAGTTTTTGGGTTTTGGTGTTCCAGTAGATGGCCATGACTTCGCCCTTCTCCTTGCCATCGTCGCGATGAACGCCCACGTGGTTGTAATCGGGGCAGGTCTCGTCAAGATAATCAAGTTGCATCTTGAGTGCCTCCTGCAAGCCGAAGATGTCCGGCTGCTGGTCTGTAATCATGGCAGGGGATGCCGGTTTGCGTATATCCCATTTGTTGTCGCCGTCAGGTGCGGAACCTACGCGTATATTATAGGATATGACCTTGATAGTCTGTTCGCCTTTCTTGCAGCCGGGGAAAATGGTTACCGCGGCGCAGAGGGCCATTGCGATGAGGAAAAGGGACTTTTTCATTATTTTGGTTTTAGTTTATCTACAAATTTAACATTTTTTCTTCCATTTGTCAAAATAATAAAAATTCCATACCTTTGCACTCCCGTTCGTGGCAGAAAACCCGGGCGGGAGCGCCCTGCGGCCGGAAGTGCCGCACCGCGTCAATACTGGAGGAATGGCCGAGTGGTCGATGGCGGCAGTCTTGAAAACTGTTGTACGGCAACGTACCGGGGGTTCGAATCCCTCTTCCTCCGCTCTAAGCCAGCATGCTGGCTTTTCGCTCCGGAAGAGGCTTGGCTGGCGCCAAGCCCTTCTTGTTTTTTAGGGGCGCTGCCCCTAAAGTACCCTGCGGCTCCCGGCCTTAGTCCTTCGGACCGGCCTCCGCCGTTCGCGCTGCTGCGCTCAAAAATGCCCCTCAACCACTTCCAGCGGGCAAGGTATGCCACTTATAATTCGACCTTGCCCACTTACACGGCCAAATACCGCCTTCCCGGTGTCTGCATGCAGGGATCTCCCTGGCCTACCGCTAGTAACGTCCCAAAAAGCGGGACGTCTCTAGCAAAAATGGCCGTTTTTGCTAGTAACCTGCAAAATTTCGGGACGTTACTAGCACCCGGGGACCGGGCCAGTATGCCTCATCGCCGGACCATCACAAAGCCTTGTGCAAAACCATGGTAAAACTTTTCCAAAAAATCACTATCTTTGAGCAAATATAAACCGTAACCACATGCTTATTTATTTAATCGGTCTCGTACTGGCAATCATCGCCGTCTTGGACATCCTCAAGAAACCCATCTCCCTCGTAGGGAAAATCATTTGCTCCGTCATCGTCCTTGCCACCAGTTGGATTGGCCTTGCGGTATACTTCCTGTATGCCAAGGACAGGCTGACACAGTGGTTCAAATAAACCGATAGTATGCAACAAATAATTGAATGTGTTCCGAACTATAGCGAAGGTCGCGACAGGGCGGTGGTTGAGGCTATCGTCTCTGCCATCTCATCCGTCAAAGGCGTCAAGGTGCTGAACGTCGATCCCGGCGAAGCCACCAACCGCACCGTGGTAACCTTCGTGGGCGTCCCCGAAGCGGTTACCGAAGCCGCATTCCGTGGAGCAGCCAAGGCCAAGGAAAAGATAGATATGCGCCAGCATCACGGGGCCCATCCCCGCAGCGGCGCCACCGACGTTCTTCCGCTCATCCCCATCTCCGGCATCACGCTTGAGGAATGCGCGGAACTCGCCCGCAAACTGGCCAAACGACTCTTCGAGGAACTCGGCATCCCGTGCTACTGCTACGAGGCGGCGGCTTTCAAGCCCGAGCGCAAGAACCTGGCTGTCTGCCGTGCTGGAGAGTATGAGGCTCTGCCGGACAAGATGGCTGATTCCGAGCGCAAGCCTGACTTCGGAGCCGGATACAACGACACTGTCGCCCGCACCGGAGCCACCAACGTCGGCGCCCGCAACTTCCTCGTCGCGGTCAACTACAACCTGAATACCACCTCCACCCGCCGCGCCATGGCAATCGCCTTCGACGTTCGCGAAAAAGGCCGAAAGGCCCGCGAAGGAGGCAGCCTCACCGG
Source organism: Bacteroidales bacterium (assembly GCA_017554135.1). Lineage (GTDB taxonomy): Bacteria > Bacteroidota > Bacteroidia > Bacteroidales > UBA932 > Cryptobacteroides. The sequence goes on from JAFZIX010000250.1 coordinate 8,468, forward strand.
CAAACTCCTGAAGGATGCCGACGGCAACCAGATCTGGATCCCCGGCACCCTCAAGGGATGCAAGGCAATCGGCTGGTACATAGATGAATACGGCATCGCGCAGGTGAGTATG
>JAFZIX010000251.1 GCA_017554135.1 Bacteroidales bacterium
CACTTACTTCAACCGGAGCCGGCTCTGCACCTTCTGCTTTGTCGTGGATATAAGAAGCCGAAAGACCGGTTATACGGAACATTCCGGTTTCAGACTCGAAACCGGCGGTATGTCCGACAAGATGCACTTTGACCTTGGTGCCGGGAAGAAGATTGTTGTCCGCGACATTTACAAACTCTACGCACAATCCCTTGCCGGATTCATCCTGAATCCACATCTGGGTGTTCTGGACCACCCTGTTGAATGCTGTTCCCTCTTTCTTGATCGTAATCCTGTGCTTGGGGACATTCAAGGCACGGTAATCGCTGATGACAGTTCCCTCTACATATATATTATCTTCTATAGTACCGGACAGTGCCTGCACTTCGGAGAAAGATTTACGCACAGCCTTGCTGAATGCCTGGTTGCCACCAAGTTGGATTATTGTAAGGGTGCACTTCATGGCATCCCCGCCTTCTCCGGCCATGGCCACGGTTATGTCGGTGCTCCGCTGGCCGGCGGCAGTATTTGGCTGCACGCGGATAGTCAGGCCTGTTTCCGTGCGGTCCAGGAACTCGACCCACGAAGGATCGCTGGCAGTGATATTCCACTGGACATTGGTTTTAAGCCGCAGGGCGATGTCGCAGCCTTCTGCCACGGCGCTGTAATTTGTTATTCCGCCCATATCCAGTTCCAGATAAGGATCCGAACCTGTCTGGCTGATGGTAAAGGATGCCTGGATCTTGCCTTCGGAAACCACGTTTATCACCGCAGAGCGCGGTGCAGCGTAATTGTTTTCATCTACAGAAACGAAAAACTTTCCGCTTCCGCTTCCCTTCGAGGGATGTATGAAAATCCATTTGAGATCTTCCGCATACTCCGGAATTATCTCCCAGGAATCCAGATTGCTGCGCAGACTGACGCGCGGACACTGATATTCATGGGTCTCTTCGTTCTTTTCGTGGGCATATGCCTCTTCGAGGGCATATCTGGTAGTTCCATTCCATACGGTGCCATCCCTGCCGAAGGAGAGGCCCTTGACATCAACCGTCAGGTAGGGATCCTCCTGCGGAAGGTCTCTCTGGCATGAAAACAATAGCGGCAGCAGGGCTGCAAAAATCAATATAGCGAGTTTCTTCATGGCTTAGAGATTATTGTCAACACGGTACTTGCTCCACCACACGGGAGTTTTCATATCGTCGGCGCCTTTGTAGCGCGTACGCAAAATGTTCACGGCGGCGGCATAATTGTCGGGATTGGTAGCGCCGGTATTAACCGGATAGGGCAGCCTGCGAGGCAGTATGCCGTCGTTCTTGGTAGTTGACGCAATGGGCAGGTTGGGGAGCCCGGTACGCCTGTATTCCGCCCATGATTCGAATGCGACCCAGAAAAGGGCCAGATATTTCTGGTTCATCAACTGCACGAAGGTGCCGTCCCATTCAACCTTTGCAAGGAACTGGGTTATGGCTGCCTCGCTCACGGGGTTGGTATTGCCGGGCACGGCGCTCCAGTGCCTGATGGATGCCTCGACAGCCTCTGAATAGAAACGTCCGGCAAGAACGGATCCGCCGTCGATATAACCTTTATATGCCGCTTCCGCCCAAATGAAAAGAACCTCATCGTAGTTAATCAGCGAATAGGGAGAATTGTAGTCCGCGAGTATCTCCTTGCGGAAACTGGATGCACCGGCCACACCGGTTTCTTCCCTGGTGGCACCTCCGGAGATACTGCCGCGCCACACGCCGTTCTGCTGGTTGCACCAAAGAGGCAGGCGCGGATCGCCGAGTTCCTTCATCCTGTCTATCAGCGAAGCACCGGCCCTGCGGTTGTTGGAAAACCAGACGTCATTATAACTCCCGTAAGGATTGATGTTGGGATCTTCCCCGGTGAAACGCATGACGGCCTCATCGGCAATGGAAGAAAACACCGGCCATTCATCCTGGTGCTCATACATCTTCCTGATGCGGCCCTGGGCGTCGATTTCGGGATCACCGCACTCGCTCACCCGTATCAGGATCCTCAACAGCAGTGAGTTGGTGAAACGCCTCCAGCGCATTATATCGCCCCCATAGAGAAGGTCCTTTGCTTTCTGGGAATCAGTAAAATTGAACTTAGAAGTATAGAGGTTGTTGGCGGTTTCAAGGTCGGTGATCAACTGGAGGTAGATATCCCTCTGGCTGTCGAAGACGGGTTTGACATTTCCGTTCATCGCCTGGAATGCTTCGCTGAAAGGAATGTCGCCGAAAGTATCGGTCAGCATCTGGATGTAGTAGGCCCTCATGGTGAGCGCAATGGCCTTGAAATTGGCCTTGGGGGCTTCATCTCCGCAAAGGGTGGCCATGTGGTCGGCGCTGGCGGCCCAGCGGGCAAGAGAGTTCCAGGCAGACGCCACGGTTCCTGCCGGAATCATGTAGCGATGATATGCATCGGTGGAGTTGGAAGAAACCGAATACTGCATCAATTCATTGGTCAGCAGGTAGCACTGCCCCACCATGCCCGAAGCACCGGAGTATAGAATATTCGGCAAAAGGCTCATGGGAGACACTGAACCGACTTCCATCTGGTTGGGGTTCTTGTTCAAATCCTCAAACCCGGCGGTGCATGCAGTGAGAGCGGCCGCAAATATCAGAATGATAGTACGTGTTTTCATATCAGAATGCGAGTTTGAGGTTCATACCGAAGGTTCTTGTCATAGGATAGGCGCAGGCTTCCATGCCGCGGCTGACGGAAGCGCCGGTCATTGTGGCAGCCTCCGGGTCATAAATCGGGAAGTCCGTGATACAGAAGATATTGGTGGCGAATACGCCGATCGATGCTCCCGAGATGTATTTTATCTTTTCCAATTTCTTGCGCGGAACACTGTAGTCCAGGCGCAGTTCCTTGAATTTGAAGAATGATGTATCGAAGACATTCTCCTCGACATTGTTGCGGGAATACTTCCAGGTAGTGTAGTAATCCACAATATCATCCACTATAATATCGTTCTTCGTGTAAGTCCCGTCGGGATTTTGAATCACACCATCCACGATAAGTCCGGCATAGCGGCCTTCCAGGGTATTCTTCAATTTTCCCTGGGATGCAAGAGCAAAGTGGGTTATGGAATAAGCATTGCCGCCCTTCTGGTAAGTGAAGTTCGCAGTCATACGAAGCCTCTTCCATGTCAGAGTCGAACTGATGCCTCCCTTCCAGTCGGGATAGATGCTGCCGAAGTCCAGCAGGTTCTCCATATCCACACCGGAAAGCACCGGGAATCCATTGGTCGGATCGATAATCTTCTGCCCGGCGCAACTCACCTTCTTTCCATCGGCATCCACATACCATGCACCTTCCGGCGCCCTCTTGTAGCCCTGTCCGTAAATGCGCCCAAGTTCAGTGCCCGGGAAGGCATAGATGTAAACGCGGCTGCCTACCGTGGTTGAATTCATCTGCACCACATCGACTCCCTCGGCGAGTTCTACAAGTTTGTTGCGGTTGAGCGACCAGTTGAAATCCAGGGTCCACTTAAGGTCTTTCTTCCATACAGGGCTCAATGAGAGAGTCACTTCGACACCCTGGTTGGTCACGTTGCCCGCGTTGATGTACTGGGCGGATGCACCGGTGATATAATCGGCAGGCACCTGGATAATCTGATCGGTGGTGACCGTCTTATACCAGGCTAGGTCTATCCCTACTCTCTTCTTCAGGAATGAAGTCTGCACACCCACTTCCCAACTTTCCACATTTTCTGGCCTCAGAGTTTTGTTCTGCAGAGTGGAAGGAATGATGTAACTGCTCGGGAAATTACTGTTGGAATAGGTGAAGAGCAGGTTGTAAGGATCGGTATCGTTACCCACATTAGCCCAGGAAGCGCGCAACTTCAGGATATCCACGTATGAGGGCAAATGGAGTATCTTGTCCAGCAGGATGCCGGTGCTGACGGAAGGATAGAAATACGACCAGTTCCCCCTGGCGAGGGTACTGGACCAGTCGTTGCGGCCGGTCAGGTCTACGAATATCTTCCCGTCATAAGAGAAGGATGCCGTGCCGAAAAGGGAGTTGATCTTCTTGTTCTTACGCGCGACATTGAACCGCGGAGCATCCAGGGAGTTCTGGAGCAGAAAAACGTTGGGTTCATCGAGCCTGGTCGCAATTAACTGCACGTTATTGTAGTTCGTAGTCTGCGAACTGGCACCGAGCGTGGCGTTCACATCCCACTTTGATTTGAATTTCCCGGCATAAGTGAGCAGGGCGTCGCTGGTCATCAGGAAATTACGCACCGTCTGCTCCTTGTAAAAGCCATCTACATATGAATACGCGTATGTGGCTTTACGCTGGGTGCGGAAATCCGTAGAAAGGTCCACACCGGAACGCACCAGCAGGGAAAGGCCTTTCAGCAGGTCGATACTGATACTGGCATTTCCGAAGACTCTGTCGCGGTCCAGCGAGTTCGTATGACCGTAAAGAATCATGTAAATGCTGTCGCATGTATAATTGATCATTTTCGTACCTGTCTCATCCTGGGTATACTTCTGGCTGAGCAGGTAATTGAGCCTTCCGGAGAAATATTCTTCCTTGTAACTGGATATTGCGGTGGAAGGAGTGTTGCCCAGAAGGTTGTACATAGGGGCGGCATTGTTGTAACCGGTGGTAGGAAGGTTTCCGGTGTCTTTACGGTGGTACGTCATCTTGGCAGCCAGACGAATCCTGTTACCTGCTTTCTGGTCCAGCGAAACAGTGAAGTTCTGGCTGGTATATCCCACGTTAGGGAGTATCCAGTCGTTGCGTTTATCGTTCAAAGAGAAGCGGATACTGGTATTGCGGCCGGAATTATATGAAATGGCCAGGGTGTTGCTGGTTGTGTAACCGGTTTCGAAAGCGCCTTTATACCAATCCTGCAGCACCCAGGGTGTCCTGGTGTAACTGTCGATAGTCCACTCTCCATTATTTTCCACCCAATGGGCAGAATCATAATTATAGAACATTTGGCCTTCGAACCGCGGACCGAATGCAAGGCGCGAGTAGAGGCGGGACACTTTCTCTCCCGTGTCGGACATCTCCGCAGGAACAGTCCAGAAAGAATAGTAGGTCTGATTCAGACGTGTCACTGCATTTCCGTTACCGGCGCCGTA
>JAFZIX010000252.1 GCA_017554135.1 Bacteroidales bacterium
CTATCCTGCAGAAATTCGCGCCCCTCAGGGCACGGTTTCGGGGGTGTCTGGTTTTCAGGTTCATATAGGCAGCGAGGATGTCAACACCCCGGGTGATTTCTGTGATCTTCTGGTAGCGATGAATCCGGCGGCCCTGATGGCAAACGCCAAGTGGTGCAAGCGCACCGCGATGATTCTCGTAGACTCCAACGCTTTTGATGAGCCGGGCCTCCGCAAGGCCGGATTCAAAACAGACAGTCCTTTCGAAGAACTGGGAGTCGAGGACAGGGTGCTGATAGTTGCTCCCATCACTGAACTTACTGAACTCAGTCTCAAGGATAGCGGGATGGACACCAAAGCCATACACAAGTGCAAGAATATGTTCACTCTGGGTATGGCATGTTTCATCTACGATCGTCCGCTGGACTACATATACACCTATCTTGAGAAGAAATTCGCGAAGAAGCATCCCGAGGTGATCGAGCCCAACAAGAAGGTTTTGAAAGATGGCTTCAACTACGCTGCAAACATGCAGATGATAGCGAACACCTATCATATCGAACCTTCGCATCCCAAGAAAGGCAGTTATCGCAATATCACAGGAAACCAGGCAACTGCATGGGGCCTGCTGGCGGCTTCGGAGAAGAGCGGACTTCCGCTGTTCTGCGGCTCATATCCTATTACACCTGCAACCAATATTCTGGAGGAACTGGCAATACATAAGAGCCTGGGTGCCAAGACTTTGCAGGCAGAAGACGAGATTGCCGGCATCTGCACTGCCATTGGCGCAGCCTATGCAGGCAACCTCGCGGTCACTACCACTTCCGGCCCCGGCCTTTCGCTGAAGAGCGAGGCCCTCGGGTTGGCGGTGATGGCCGAACTTCCTCTGGTGGTGGTCGATGTGCAGCGCGCAGGCCCTTCCACCGGCATCCCCACCAAGACGGAGCAGACCGACCTGAATCAGGCCCTTTACGGCCGTAACGGTGAGTGCCCTATCCCTGTGGTGGCTGCACATTCACCTTCCAACTGTTTTGATACCGCATTCAATGCGGCCAAGATTGCTCTCGAGCACATGACTCCGGTGATGATGCTGTCCGAGGGATTCCTCGGAAACGGCAGCGAGCCCTGGCTGATACCTTCGATGAAAGATTATCCTGCCATCCAGCCGCCGTTTGCTACCAGCCTGCCTGACGGCGGCAAGTTCAAGCCTTTCGAGCGCGATCCCAAGACTTTGGTGCGCCGCTGGGCCATTCCCGGCCAGAAGGGCTTCGAGCACCGGGTGGGCGGTCTCGAGAAGAACCACGATGGAGTGCTTTCTTCCGATCCCGTGAATCATGCGCTGATGGTGGCGGAACGCGAAGCCAAGGTGCAGAAGATTGCAGATTTCATCCCTGAACTCGAACTGGACGGCCCTGCAAAGGGAAAACTCCTGGTTGTTGGCTGGGGTGGAACCTACGGACACATCCTCTCCGCGGTCAATGAGGCGAGGGCGGAAGGCCTGGAAGTCTCTCGCGTGCACTTCGACTACATCTATCCCGTTCCCCGCAACACCGGTGACATCCTTTCCGGATTCGAGAAGATACTGGTGTGCGAACTCAATAGCGGGCAGTTTGCAAATTATCTGCTCGGGCTCTTCCCGGACAGCAAGATACTTAAGTTCAACAAAGTCCAGGGGCAGCCGTTCCTCGTGAATGAGCTCGTGGCCGCAATCAAGGAGGCTCTCTAGTATGGCAACACTATCTTTTAAAGACTTCAAGTCTGATCAGGAAGTCCGCTGGTGCCCCGGCTGCGGCGACCATGCCGTGCTGGCAGCGCTTCAGAGGTCTCTTCCCAAGGTGAGTTCAGCGTTGAACTACGAGAAGGAACGCTATGTGGTGGTGTCCGGCATCGGATGCTCCTCGCGTCTTCCTTATTATATGGATACCTATGGATTCCATAGCATCCACGGCCGTGCAACCGCAATCGCCACCGGCATAAAGGTGGCTAATCCCTGGCTTACCGTATGGCAGGCCTGCGGCGACGGTGACGCCCTGGCAATCGGCGGAAATCATTTCATCCATGCCATCCGGCGCAACATCGACATCAACATCATCCTCTTCAATAACCAGATCTATGGTCTGACCAAGGGGCAGTATTCTCCCACTTCCAAGTTCGGGGCCATCACCAAGACATCCCCCTACGGCACTGTGGAGCATCCCTTCAACCCCGGCAGCCTCGTGCTCGGAGCAAAGGGAACCTTCTTTGCCCGCAGCCTGGATGTGGAACTTAAGTTGAATGAAGAGATAATGACGGCTGCGGCCCTCCACGATGGCACCTCGGTGATGGAAATGCTGACCAACTGCGTCATTTTCAACGATGGCGCCCATAAGGCCATCTCCGATCCCGCCACCCGCGCGGACCGCACGATAGTCCTACGCCATGGCGAGAAGATGATTTTCGGCAAAGACCGCAACAAGGGTCTCGTGCTGGACGGTCTGGGGCTTAAGGTGGTCACCATCGGCGAAGACGGCTATACTCTGGACGACGTGCTGGTGCACGACGCACACTGCGAGAACGCCGGTATCCACATGATGCTCGCCAATATGAAATATCCGGAATTCCCTGTGGCACTGGGAGTTATAAGGGACGTCAAAGACGTTACCTACGACGACGGGGTGCGCGACCAGGTGAAGGATGTCATGCTTAAATCGAAAATTCACTGCGTGGACGACCTGCTTCACAGCGGTTCCACCTGGGAGGTGAAATAATTATCAACCTTATAATTAATAAACACAACAATGAAAACGTCAGAAATAATGGCGATGCTCCAGGCAAAACATCCTGGAGAAAGCGAGTACCTTCAGGCTGTGCAGGAGGTGCTCGAGAGTATTGAAGAAGTTTACAACCAGCATCCCGAGTTCGAAAAAGCGAAGATCGTGGAGAGGATGGTCGAGCCCGACCGTATTTTCACCTTCCGCGTGACCTGGATCGACGACAAGGGCGAGGTTCAGAGCAACCTTGGCTACCGCGTTCAGTTCAACAGCGCTATCGGTCCCTATAAGGGAGGCCTCCGTTTCCACAAGGCGGTTACTCCTTCCATGTTGAAGTTCCTCGGCTTCGAGCAGACCTTCAAGAACGCCCTCACAACCCTTCCTATGGGCGGTGCAAAGGGCGGTTCGGATTTCGACCCCGTGGGCAAGAGCGA
>JAFZIX010000025.1 GCA_017554135.1 Bacteroidales bacterium
CGGTGATTTGCAGAGGCCTTTGCAAGTCTTGCCGGTATCCGTGAACGTAATGTCGAAAAGGGAAACCTGTTCGAAAAATGCTTTCAGCGCTGCCGGGAAACTCATATCCCAGAAAGGGGCTGCGATCAGGATGCGGTCGGCATCGGCCATTGCCTTGGCGGCATCAAGGGCCCATGTGGGGATGTCTCCCCTGCCGCGCTGGGCAAAGAGCACCGGCGTGAGCGGAACGATGCCTTCCATTTCCGGGAGGTCATATCGTTTGACCTCATAACGCTGCGAAAGCGATTCAATAATAGGTTCTGCTATGCGGAGCGTGCGCGAGTCACTCTGACGGACGCAGGCGTTAATAATCACAAGTTTTTTCATACGGCAAAGGTACTCCCTTTTACCCATTCTATCCCTTCGTAGATGGCCTCGGCAAGCATCTTTGCCCCTTCGCGCTGGGGGTGGACACCATCCATCATATACGTGGAGTCGGCGAAGAGATCCTTCAGGTCAATGAACTCAAGGCCCTTTTCTTCAGCGATTTCACGAATAGCGGGGCGGACGCCTTCTTCCAGGGTAGGAGGAATGACGCCCAGCAGCGGGATATTCATGCGAAGGAATATGCGAATGGGCGCAACGAGGACCATGCGCGGATGGGAAGGCAACTGCCGGTAGGATTCCACAATCTTCGAATAGTCCTTACGGAAGATTACGGGATCCCAGTTGCGGGACTTGGTATCATTCGTGCCCAGCATAAGCACTACGATATCCGGATTCCAGTCCAGGCTCTCCCGATAAACGCTCTTCCTGACGTATGGTGTATCGGCATCAAAGCGGGCCGATGCATCGTTATGCCCATAGTTCCTGACCTCGTAATCCGGGCCAAGCTTCTCCTGGAGAACAGACGGGTAGCTGTACTTCCGGCGATTCACGATGGTGAATCCCCAGGTTATGCTGTCCCCTATGCATGCAACGCGTTTCATATCGCGCAAAGATACGAAAGGCTATTTCCAGACCTCTTTAGCCACTTCCTGCACCAGGCGCAGCTTAGCCCACTGCTCTTCTTCGGTGAGCTTGTTGCCGATCTCACAGGAAGCGAATCCGCACTGCGGGCTCAGGCACAGGCGGTCCAGCGGGATGTACTGCGACGCTTTCTCGATGCGCTCCTTCACGATGGACTTGAACTCAAGGGCCGGGGTCTTGGTTGTAATCAGTCCCAGGACCACCATCTTGTCCCCGCTGACATGGGCCAGGGGTTCAAAGCCGCCGGAACGGCTGTCGTCGAACTCCAGGAAGTATGCGTTCACATTCTCTTTTTCAAAGAGAACCTCGGCCACCTTGTCGTAGGCGCCGGCGTTTGCGTAGGTAGAGTGATAGTTGCCGCGGCACACGTGCGTATTGATGATCATGTCGGCGGGCTTGTCCTCGAGGGCCATGTTGTTGATGCGCAGGTTCATCTCCTGGACGCCCTTCAGGCCGGCTTCGTCGGTGCCCCACATGTACACGGCGGCAGGGTCTACCAGCATGCCCCAGGTGCAGTCGTCGAACTGGAGGCGGCGGCATCCGGCGGCATAGACCAGCCGGATGAATTTGCGGTAGGCCGATGCCAGGTCCTGGATCAGGCTCTCGTTATCGGCATAATACTTTCTGGTATTCTCCAGCGCGAAAGGCATCACCATCTGCGCCAGGAACTGCGCCGGTGCGGGGATGGTGAGCTTGGCTTCTACGCCCTCTCCGGCGAGGTCATGGACGAACTTGAAATGGTCGATGAAGGGGTGATGGTCGCCGAGGGCGATCTTCCCGGTGAGGAAGGTGTCGTCAATCATGGCCTGCTCCCCATGGAAAGGGAGGCCGGTCTTCGTGGGCGCATGGCCGATGCCTTCGAAGCCCCACATGAAATCCAAGTGCCAGGCCTGGCGGCGGAACTCGCCGTCCGTAATCACTTTGAAGCCCAGCTCTTTCTGCTTGGCGACCAGGGCGCGGATGGCGTCGTCCTCTACTGCTTTCAGTTCATCTGCAGTGATGATTCCTGCAGCATAGTCCTTTCTTGCTTTCTTGACGGATTCGGGGCGGAGGAAACTGCCGACAAAGTCGGCTCTCATGGCGGGGAGATTCATATTTCGTATTTATTTTTAAACTAGATATCATGCAAATATAAATAATATTCTTAACTTGCGTATGCTATGACGACAGAAGAAATCAGCATAGGCAGCCGCAGGTGCCGGCTGTTCGGGGATGAGCGGCCCGCGTGCATCCTGGTGCAGCCATCGGCCCGGCACGAAAATGCGGCACTGGAGACCGAGGCGCAGCAGATTGCGGCGCTTTCCGGCATGTCGTTTGTACTGCTGACCGTCGAGCTGGAAGATTGGATGGCAGACTTGATGCCCTGGCCCGCCTTGCCCGCGCTTTTGTTTGGTGTATGAAACGATTATAAATGAAAGTATTATTTGTCTGTCACGGCAATATCTGCCGGAGCCCTATGGCCGAGTTTATCCTCAAGGCGCTGGTCAGGGCCAAAGGGCTGGAAAGCCAGTATTATATTGAATCGGCGGCGGTGTCCACCGAGGAAATCGGCAACCCTATCTATCCGCCGGCGAAGCGCTGCCTCACCCAGCACGGCATTCCGTTCGACAACGGCAAGCAGGCCAGGCAGGTCACCCGGGCCGATTACGACCGCTTCGACCGCATCATCTGCATGGATGCGTCCAATCTGCGGTGGATCCGCAGGATCATCCCGGAAGACCCCCAGGGCAAGATTCACCTGATGATGTCCTATACCGGTGTAGGACGTGACGTGGCCGATCCGTGGTATACCGGAGAC
>JAFZIX010000253.1 GCA_017554135.1 Bacteroidales bacterium
AGGGAAATATCTATAAGGATGATTTCATGGAGGTGTGGAATACCCGCTTCCAGCCCTATCGCGACCGTTCCTGGATGCGGAAGGATGAGTGCGCGGCGTGCTCGTATTGGAAGTACTGCCGCGGCAACGGCATGCACCTCCGCGACGCCAACGGCAAACTCATCCTCTGCCACCTAAAGAGGATACAGGGGTAGATTGCACCTCTATCGTCATTTCATGTTTAGTCTGTCATTCCGAACCTGCGGCAACGGGTGAAGGAATCCAGCACTTGTCGCGTTTTACCCTGTTTTCGTGCAAGGTGGGGGTGTTTTTGCCCGGACCTTGCAAGGTTTTGGCCGATTTCTCTCCAGGTCGGGGGTTTTTCGGGGGGACCTTGCAAGAAAATGCGGTTTTTCGCGACAAGTGGATGCTGACGGCGGGAAAGTTTGCTATCTTTGAGAATCAAAACATTATTTATTTGATGGAGTTTGCGCTGATTACCGGGGCCGCTTCCGGAATGGGACGGATTTATGCCCTGCGCCTGTCGGAGGCGGGGTTTGGAGTGGTGGCGGTGGATCGCGACCGCGAGAGGCTGGAGAGGCTTGGGGTCGAGATTGGGGAGGTGTTCATCCCCATAGTGCAGGATCTATCCGAACCCGATGCGGCGGCGAAAGTGCGGCGGGCCTTTGAGGAGGCTGCGCCGGACGGGGCCGTGGCGGTGCTTATCAACAACGCCGGATTTATCTTCACTACCGAAATTGCCGCCACCGACCCTGCGAAGTTGCAGGCGATGATGGCGGTGCATTGCACCACACCGCTGCTGCTCTGCCGGGAGTTTGTGCCGGGGATGAAAGCGGCCGGCCGTGGTTACGTGCTGAACATTTCGTCCGTCTGCGCCTGGATGGACTGGCCCGCCATCGGGATGTACGGAAATACCAAGCGCTTTGTAAAAGGATATTCGCGTTCGCTGCGGCTGGAGTGCCGCGGGAGCGGCGTTTCGGTGACGACCGCCATTTTCGGCGCGGTGGATACGCCGCTGTTTGGCTTTTCCGAGAAGGCTCGCCGGTGGATGCGGCGTCTGGGGCTGATGATTACCCCGGAAAAGGCTGTTGACAAGGCCCTTCGGGGGATGTTCCACCGCCGCGCTCAGGTTATCCCCGGCTTCGGCAACCTCCTGCTGATTCCGCTGCTGCCCTTGCTTGGCGACCGGCTGATTTCCCGCGCCTATCGGAAGTTTGGAAAATATTTGAGGTAAGGTGGGCAAGGTCTAATTTTAAGCTGGGGACCTTGCCCGGTTTTCTGCCTTTCAAGCCCTCCCAGCGGGCAAGGTCTGCCACTTATTATTCGACCTTGCCCGCTGCCAGCATCGACCTGTCGCAAAATACCGCATTATCGGGCCAGGTGTTGGTGACGATTCTGCAAAATTCCCTATATTTGTGCTGATAGACCGATTATTAACGCTAAAAAACCATAACATGAAAAGATTCCTCCTCATTCTGGCCGCGGCACTTTCGCTGGCATCATGCGCATCTCTCAACCAGGCCCGCCTGATGCAGAGCGGTGCCAAGGTCCTGCAGGCACTGCAAATTAGCGACAATGACATCAAAGGTTATGTGTCCCAGTCGGTTGCACAACTCGATGCTGAGAACCAGATCGTCACCAGCGGCAACTATGTCACCCGCCTCAACCGCATCACCAAAGGCCTCACCGAGGTGGACGGTACTCCTCTGACCTTCAAAGTCTATAAGAACGACGAGATCAACGCCTTCGCTTGCGCAGATGGCAACGTGCGCGTTTACACCGGCCTGCTGGATGTGATGACGGATAATGAAGCCCTCGGCGTAATCGGCCACGAGGTAGGCCACGTCGCCATGCAGCATACCCTCAACGCCTACAAGATCAGCCTCTTCGCCTCTGCCGCAATGGACGTTATCGCCTCCACCGGCAACATGGCGGCAGCCCTCACCGACAGCGTCCTGGGTCAACTTGGAGAGCAGATGATCAATGCCAAATGGTCCCGCAAGCAGGAAACCGAGGCGGATGATTTCGGATACGAATTCCTGAAGGGAGCCGGCAAGAATCCCTACTATATGTCGTTGGCTTTCGAGAAACTGATGAGCAAGTCCGAGAGCGGAACTCCCACCCAGATCACTTCCATCGCGAACCTCTTCTCCTCGCACCCCGACACCCAGTCCCGCATCGACCGCGTGAATAAAAAAGCCGAGGCGGATGGATTCACCCGCCCAGAGAAGTAAGCAACTCTATTTAATTAGTTCAAATAGATTTTAGTAACCGGGAAGTAGTCGGGGGCAACATTGCCTTCGATGAAACCTTGCTGGTTGCTATTCAGTCGGTTGAGGAGTGTGTAGGAACTATCGGTCACCTTCCAGATGCCTTCAACTTTTTCAAAGGTATTGCAGAAATTATAGGTGGCGCCAGAGCCGGTTTGCAAAACCGGAACGGCTCCCAGCAGACTGTAACAAGAGGTAATGGTTCCTCCGGTATGATGCCCTATGCCACTGGCATACGTTCCTTCGTTCTCATAGGACGCACCATAATAAGCCTTGGCACTCCCGGCATTATAACTGTACGACACGGGAGAGAAGTATGTTATGCCGCAAGCAATCGCACGGTCGTTCCCGCCGGTGGCTTTCGCGACCACATCCCCCCAGTTATAGTTGAACATTCCGGCGATGTAACTATTATCATTCTTGGTGGAACCCAGAATGCCAGCCACGTACGCATATCCGGAATTATTGTCCGCCGTGCCCGTGACATTCCCCAGGTTGCCGCATTTTGCAAAGGAAATCTTCCCATTGCTACTGTAGGATGTTTTCCCGCATACACCAGCAAAATAGTTTGCCCCGGCATAAGTTGAATTAAACGAAAGATTGCCGTAATTGACACACTCGGAAAGCAGTGTCGTCTTGCCGCTACCGGAGCAGTATGCATAACCGGCAACCCCTCCTGCTGAAACAAAGTCTGAGGAAGAAACAGTGGCATTAACTGAACTGGTGCAGCGGACAAGTTTGGTTCTTGTGGATGTATATGCGCATACAGCACCATAATACTGCACATTGTTGTCGTTCAAGTTAACGGTTCCGGCCACATTCAAATTCAGTATCTCGATATCGTTGGCCGAGTTCCCGGTCTGGCCGAAGATGCCCACGCGACCATTCGCAGTATTGAATGAACCGCTGAGTGTAATCGTGTGGTAATCACCATCAAACTGCCGTCCCGCAAACATATAGCCATTGCGCCCGATGGGGGTGTAATTATCAGAAGTGGTGAAATCTGCCACAACCTTGAAATACTTCCCACCCAGGGAGTTCCCACTATTTACCGTGCTTGCCAGCAAATCCAGATCCTGTGCATTCGCAATCAGGTAAGGATCCCCGTCGACGCCGCTTCCAAGCCATTCGGAACCTGGGCTTTCGAATGAAAGTCCGGCAATGGCATCGTCCAGCGAAATCGTCTTGATTTTATTGATATAGAAGGTGTTGGGATTTGCGGTCGTCCTGGCTGCGCGCGTGCCGTCGCTCTTTGTAAAGATGAATGATCCGGTAGTCATCGTCACGGGATGTATGGCAACATACCACGGGCCGACCCCTTCCAGGTCTACGGACACGCTCTTGGCCTGCCGGTAGTCAGGTTCATAATAACTTAAATCCGAATATTGTACATCGTACAGTCCTGCAAGTTGATAGAGGAAACTCGACACCGAAATGGACACTTTCGCTACATCGGCAGTGGACTTTGTGAACTTGATTATAGATGCCGCGTTCCTCAAAGCCAGGGTGTTGCCGGAAGTCTCGGCTATGCAGATATTGGCATTGGCAAAAGACCCGTCGGTATGCGTAGGGATTTGCACACCGACTTTTCCGTCCCGCACATAACCGGCTGCGGCACTGGCAGGATAAACGGCATAAACCATCCCAGCGTCAAGTTGAGTGGTGGTAAATGTGGCCGTGGTCTTGCCATCATCGGCCGCCTTGACAGAAACGACTTCGTAGTGAAGGCCATCGCAGATCCAAATCTGGTCACCTGCCCTCCAAACGGGTGTCAGGTCATCCAGGGCGGTTTTGGCTATAGGATCATACGTGGCGGTAAAAGTACGGACCTTGGATGTGTCCGGTGCAAATACTTCCTTTTGGCAGGCTGCGACCATCGGCAGCACAGCAAGAACGATAGCGAATAACTTTTTCATTGCTCGGTCCTCCTACCAGGTAAAGGGGTTAGTGTCTTCCTCATAGCTCTGCGTCGATCCTCCGTTGGATGCGCAGATCAACTGCCACGAGGTCATCTCTACGTGCTCCGCCTCGGGATACACGTATGGCCATTTGGTAACTACCTTGTCCATATATAAAGACTGAGTTGGTTGTCTTTCTTACACTTCCGTCGCTCCGGCGAATTCCTGCAGGAAGCGGAGGTCGTTTTCGAAGTAGTGGCGGAGGTCGTTGACCTGCCATTTGAGCATGGCGATGCGCTCGATGCCCATGCCGAAGGCGAAGCCGCTGTATTTCTTGGAGTCTATCCCGCTGGCTTCCAGCACGTTCGGATCCACCATGCCGCAGCCGAGAATCTCGAGCCAGCCGGTGCCTTTGCAGATGTTGCAGCCCTTTCCGTGGCAGATGTTGCAACTCACGTCAACCTCCGCCGAAGGCTCGGTGAAGGGGAAGAAGGACGGGCGCATGCGAATCTGCGCATCGGCGCCGAACATCTCGCGGGCGAACAGCAGAATCGCCTGCTTAAGGTCCGCGAAGGTCACGTTCTCGTCGATGTAGAGGCCTTCGACCTGATGGAAGATGCATTGGGCGCGGGCGGATATCGCCTCGTTGCGGAACACTCGCCCGGGGCAGATCACGCGGATCGGGAGAGGGTACTTCTCCATCGTCCGTACCTGCACGGAGGAGGTATGGGTGCGGAGGAGCAGCGGGTTGAGGTGCCCTGCGGAGATGAAGAAAGTGTCCTGCATGTCGCGGGCGGGGTGGTTCGGAGGGAAGTTGAGGGCCTCGAACACGTGGTAGTCGTCTTCGATCTCCGGCCCCTCGGCCACATCGTATCCGAACTTGCGGAAGATATCCACAATCTGCTGGCGCACGATGGAAACAGGATGGCGGCTGCCGAGTTCGTACTGCTCGCCCGGGAGGGAGAGGTCATCCCCGCTGCCCTCGGCGGTCCCGGAGGCCTGCGCGCAGTTGCGCAGTTCCTCTATCTTCGCCAGCGCGGCCTGCTTCAACTCGTTCAGCGGACGGCCGAAGGCACGCTTCTGGTCTCCGTCCACACTGCGGAACTCATCGAAGAGCGCCGTGATTTCGCCTTTCTTGCCGAGGAAACGCACGCGCGCTTCTTCCACTTCTTTCTCTGTCTTGCATTTGAGGGCGTTCAACTCGCCGAACACCTTCTCTATAATTTCAATAGTCATAATCGTTTATTTCTTCCCTTCTCTTTTGGCTGCTCGCTGGTCCCTGCTTTTCTTGGCCCGGCCGGCGCCGCCTTTGATGTACTTTTTCCACTGCTCCTCGTCCAGGATCTTTTGGAAGGCATAGTATGTTGCGTCCTCCCACTTATCTGAAATCATCTGGTAAAGGTCGAAGTTCTCCACACGGTTGCTGGAGAGCGCACGGCTTTCGGCCATCATTTCGCCGTAATTATGTGTGAGAATGGAATCTACATAGAAAGTCTGCCACACCTCGAGGTTCAGGTTCTCTTCGTATTTGAGGACCATCTGCTCTATGCTTTCGCGCATCTTTTTCTCTTCCTGCTCCGGAGTCATGGGCTGCTGCTGGGCCTTTGCGAGCGCCGGCAGAAGCATGCAGGCGAGAATTATGAGTATGTGCTTTGTTTTCATAACTTGCAAAAATAATCAATATATTTGTAAGAAAGTAATAATCGGAATATGAAAGTACAATCATTGTGCCTTGCGGCGCTTGCCGCTCTTCTCATCGCGGGGGCCCGCGCAGAAGCCTGTTCAAACGTTATCATCTCCCGCGGCGCCAGTGCGGATGGTTCCTGCATGGTGTCGTATGCGGCGGATTCCCACGTGCTCTTCGGGGAACTCTACTACACTCCGGCGGGTCGTTTCCGCAAGGGGGCGAAACTCGATATCATCGAGTGGGATACCTACAAACCGCTCGGGCAGATCCACCAGATTCCCCGCACCTACAAGACCGTGGGGAATATGAACGAGAAGCAGGTGATAATCGGCGAGACCACCTGGGGCGGGCGCGAGGAGCAGGCCGACAGCACCGGCGTAATGGATTATGGTTCACTGATTTACGTCACACTCCAGCGTGCTGCCAGCGCGAGGGCGGCCATCGACACCATCGTCTCTCTCGCCAACCGCTACGGCTATCCTTCCGAAGGCGAATCCTTTTCCATCGCGGACAAGGACGAAGCCTGGGTGATGGATCTCGTGGGCAAGGGCCCGGACAACAAGGGCAT
>JAFZIX010000254.1 GCA_017554135.1 Bacteroidales bacterium
GGAGTCCGATGGCGGAGTTTGTGATGAAGAAGTTGGTGAAGGAAGCGGGGAGAGAGAAGGCGTTCGACATCGACTCGATGGCGGTGAGCGGCGAGGAGTGGGGCAATCCCATATATCCGCCGGCAAAGGCGAAGATGCGCGAGCATGGAATCCCCTTCGGCGAGCATCACGCCCATAAAATCACCCCCGAAGAATTCACAAAGGCAGACCTTGTCATAATAATGGATGAATCCAACCGCCGGCTACTGCGCCGCATCATAGGCGAAGCGGCCGATAGCCCGAAAGTGCAACTAATGATGTCCTACGCCGGGCAGCACCGGGATGTGGCCGACCCTTGGTACACCGGGGATTTCGAAACCACTTACCGCGACATCCTCGCCGGATGCACCGCCTTGCTGGAATATATTATGTCGCGCACATAACCACCTGGCAGGGGATTTTGGAAATAATAACAATAGTTATTAACTTTGCGGTTTACGCGGGCGCCCACGTCGAAATGGTGGGCGGAAGGCGCTGAATTTGAGAGAAATAGAGTAAATATAAACCACTAGTGTTATGAAAAAAAACATTAAAACCCCTTATGTCCCACCATTGGTGGACAGTGTTTCGTGCGATTTAGCACACACGGTGCTAACCGGCTCCGTTTTAGTCCCAAACGCCCTTATCGAGGACGCCGTAGAAGAAGAATGGATTGTTTCTTAAAATGCGACATGCGATGAAAAAGATTATGATTTTCGCCGCTATTGCCGCGGCCCTTACCCTTTCTTCCTGCACCAAGGAAGAATCCAATAACAATGTTACAGGTGAACTTCGCACTGTAAACTTTACTACCGGCACCTCCAAAACCAAAACCATTTTCGGAGATAAAGTATCCAGTAATTACCCCATCCTCTGGCAGGCGGGGGACAAAGTATGCCCTTCCCTCAACTTTTCAAGCCCGACGGAGGCGACTGATATCCCTATTACTCCCGTGGGCGGCGGAACAGGCGCAAGTTTTAGCGGAGAGTTTCCCGATGCAGCAACTTATCAGTTCATGTTCGTGAGCCCTGCGGCTGCCTTCAAGACTTTAAGCCAAGCTAATAATTACATTGGGGTGGAGTATCCCTCCGGGCAGACCCCAACTGCAACATCACCCGACCCGGCCGCCCAGGTTCTGTTTGCCAATACCGGAGAACTTACCGAGATACCGAATCCTGTCAATTTGACCTTCAAGCATCTTTCAGCTTACCTGCATCTTAATATTATCAACGTCAACCTCGGCGGTGCTACGGT
Organism: Bacteroidales bacterium; assembly: GCA_017554135.1. Lineage (GTDB taxonomy): Bacteria > Bacteroidota > Bacteroidia > Bacteroidales > UBA932 > Cryptobacteroides. The sequence continues at coordinate 1,273 of JAFZIX010000254.1, forward strand.
TCAGTCTGTCAATATCACTAACGAAGCCAACCCCATTGCCGGCCGTTTTCGCTATTATCTGGATACCGAGACTTTTACTGCTTACTCTCCGGTCAATACCATAGCCGTCACCACCTCTTCTTTGACTGATATCTGGTGCGGATTGGCTCCGGTCGACCTTTCCAGCGGCGAGTTGATAATCGTGGTTTCAACAGACCAGGGCACATTCACAAAGACCGTCCAGATGCCCGCAAGCGCCAAACTTACCCCTGGCAAAATAGCAAAATTCACCGTAGATATGGACGGCGTAGCGATTGTGTCCCCTGTAGTATACACGGCCGTTACTTCCACCAGCCAACTTAATGTAGGCGACAAAGTTATCATTGCAGTTGCCGACACCAATCAGGCCTATGCGCTGGGTTCCACACAGAACACCAACAACCGTGCTGCCGCAGGTGTCACAAAGACGGCCGATGTATTGACCAACCCTACGGATGCTGTCGAGATCTTCCAACTTGAAGACGGCATAATCCCCGGCCACTATGCCTTCAGGACTACCGTAGGCACGGGGAGTGCCGACGGATATCTGTATGCAGCAAATCCAGAAGCCTCCGGGAGCAACTTATTAAAGACTAAAGGCGATGTAGACAATAGCGCAAGCTGGGATATCTCTTTAGGGACCGTTTCTACTTGGGAGAACGCTGCAATTATATTCGCGGATATTCCTTCAACAGGAAGAGGTTTGATCCGTTTCAATTCGGAAGATAAATTATTCTCCGCTTATGGCGCGGGATCTACCCAGCAGGCTGTCAAACTTTATCGTCTTGACGGATCGGTCAGCCCCTACTTAAACGTAACACTGCCACAGGGAGACGTGGTGGTTTCCTCTGCGACAGTGCAAGTTCCTGTATATGTGTTTGGTAATGTAGATTGGACTGCTACGGTAACGGGTGATGCAGTTTTTACGAGCACGAGTTCGGCATCCGCTTCTGGCACTGGTGCCACAATTTTGAACTTGTCTTTGCCTGCAATCGCATCTGCTGAAGAATCTTACACACTTACAGTCTCCACGTCAGAGGCGGTGGCGAAACCCTCATATGCATTTACTGTAAAGCAAATCAAGTCTCCTGCGGTCGATGATATCCTCTTCCATGAACTGTATTGGACTGGGAGCGAAAAGAGCCAAACACTTATGCAGTACCTGGCATCAGGCAGCGCGAGCACTGTCGTGTATGGCGGAGCAAAAATAGTTTATTCTCAGGATAGCAAGTCTAAGTTTTATGATTGGCCTGCTAATGCCAGTGTTTTCGTGCCGCAGGATTATTCTGGCCCGTTGTCAACCGCGGGTATGGAGAATACTTTCCGTATTCAAGCGAATGGAGGATTTATGAAAGCGGCTGGCATACCCTGCAAGGGCGTCAAGAGTGCAACGCTGACGTATAGTCTTAACAGAAGTGGTACGGTTTATACGGCTTCCTCTGATACCGAGGGCGTAACTGTGGGCTCCCAGACCAAAACCAGTGGCACCTCAGATTGGGGAAGGACTTATAATAAGTATTCCTATCCATTGACTTTCGAAAATGGTCTCGACACATTCAACTTTACAATCACAGATTCTCACGCAAGCAACCACATTTATATTGCCGATGTTAAAATCGTTGTAACTGAGGTTTATTAAACGAACATCTTATTAATGAATCGGGCCGGCTTTTCAATTAGCCGGCCCTTTTTCTTATTTTTGCATTATGGCAAAAGTCATTCTCATTACCGGAGCGAGCAGCGGAATTGGCCGCGAGGCCGCGGGCCTGTTGGCATCGCAGGGGCATAAAGTGTATGGTGCCGCAAGGCGCGTTGAGACGCGCCTTCGCTTCGCTCAATCCTATTTGATTTCACGGTTATATTTTAGTGATATCAACCTTCCGGTTTGCGTATAAAAAAGAGCCGCCCTTTCTGGCGGCTCTCTGGAGCAACGCTCCATGCATCGGTTGCGGTGCAGTACCAGTTCTCGGAAGAACCAGTTAAAGCATTATTATCGTTTCCGATAATATGCCTTTACATGTTCTTTTTTGCCGCGGCGAACCCTCCAGTAGGAATGTACGCGCACGGGCTTGGCACTCACGCCTTGCATGAGGATGCCAATGAATACATGACTTGCGTTAGTATACATAGCAATTAGTTAAAAGGGTGGGCAATCTGTATTGAGAGGCAACCCTGCAACCCGATGTATAATAAAAGAGCATCAAAATCTCAAAGAAATAATGATGCTCTAAATAACGCAAGCCGAATTCGACGGCCCCTTTAACTAGTTGCTACCGCAAAGATAGCGTTTTTTGGGATAATCCAATAAGTAAAACGCCAAAAATGATGCCTAAGCTTGAGCTACATTTCAAAAACGGTCTTTCACAGGCCGTTGCAAGTTCATAAAACTGGCGAAATCGCACTTGGAACGGCCAAAAGTGGCAGTGCAGGTGCAAATGAAGGGTGAAAATGCTCTTGGAAAGCCAGAAAGTGGCCAGGCCAGACACGGATTTGGCCGCTCTGGTGGCTGCGCTGGGGAAAATGGTTATCTTTGCAGCATGAAAAGGATTGTGTTTTTGTGCCATGGGAATATATGCAGGAGTCCGATGGCGGAGTTTGTGATGAAGAAGTTGGTGAAGGAGGCGGGGAGGGAGAAGGAGTTCGACATCGACTCGATGGCGGTGAGCGGAGAGGAGTGGGGCAATCCCATCTATCCGCCGGCAAAGGCGAAGATGCGGGAGCATGGAATCCCCTTCGGCGAGCATCACGCCCACAAGATTACTCCGGAGGAATTCGCGGCGGCTGACCTTATTATAATAATGGATGAATCCAACCGCCGGCTCCTGCGCCGAATCGTTGACGAAGCGGCCGACAGCCCGAAGGTGCAAATGCTGATGTCCTACACCGGCCAGCATCGCGACGTGGCCGACCCGTGGTACACCGGGGATTTCGAAACCACCTACCGCGATATCATCGCCGGATGCACAGCCCTGCTCAAAGCCCTTAGTTAGAATTTTTCCATATATTTGTAATATGATCAAAAGAATCACAACCCTTATTATAGCAGTCGCATTCTTTTCGGCCTGCTCGCCCAAGATAACAAACAACCTGATATCCAGAACCCCTCTGCAAGACCAACAGGAAGTCGTAGTCATTGAAGAAGGGAACAATCCTCCGTTCGACGCTCAGCTGCTCGGCTCCGTCAAAGTCGGAGACACCGGATTCACTGCTACATCCAACGGCACTTACGATAAGGTTCTCGACATTTTGAAAGACGAAGCCCGCCAGTCCGGAGGCAATGTAGTATATATCAAATCCCACAAAAGCCCCGATGCGATCAGCAGCATCCACCGCGTAGAAGCAGACGTATATTATGTGGAGGATCTGTCTGGTTTCAAACCTACCCCTGTCGTGGTTCCAGAACATCCGGACTACGCCGCCATATACCTCTACCGGACGAACAACAGCATGGGCGCCCTGGTTAGTTATGACGTATATGTCAACGATACAAAGGTTTACAAATGTGTTAGGTCCTCCTGCACAGAGGTGAAAATCCTGGAAGAATGCGAGGTCTGCGTCTGGGCAAAAACAGAAGCCAAATCGGAAGTCAGGTTCAGGGTAGAGCCCGGCAAGGATTATTTCATTGAATGTTCCGTTTCGATGGGAGCCTTTGTCGGTCGTCCGAATTTGAAAATGATAGATGCCACCATGGCAAGAAATGAATATAACAGTATCAAGGATCAAAAGAAATGAAACGATTGATAATAATCCTGGCTACCCTTGTCTCCGCAGGCAGTCTCTCGGCACAAACCATAATCACCGCCGATAATCTTGCCGACACTCCTTCCGGTCCAAGAATCAGAATAGCCGCACAAGGGGGTTGGTTTTATCGTTTTGGCAAGGTGGACGAAAGCCTCAACCAAGACACCCGGAATTTCTATAACAAGATGAAGAAGGGCCGCGAGTATGGCGCAGATGCAACATTCTACCTTAACAGCGGCTATGGCATAGGCGTAAAGTACTCGAAGGGATCGGCATCCAACAGTATTTACGGCACCGTCACATACAACGATGGCACGCAGGAGACGGGCACCATTTCAGACAACATCGACCTTACTTTTATCGGAGTATATGCCTCGGCATCTACCGCCAGGCTGGGCAGCAAGCATATCTTCTTTCTTAATTATGGCGTAGGATATCTCGGCTACTACGAGAAGTCCCTGATGCTGGACGAAGCGATAATGACCGGCAGCACGCTGGCGACTTACGGTGGGCTGGGCTACGATTATCTGCTTAGCGACCACCTTGCCATCGGCGCTGAAATCACATTGCTCACGGGCACTCTCCGTGCATTCACCCAGACGAGCGATGGCCAGACGCAAACGTATGCCCTGAATTCGGACGAAGCATTAAACGTTTCCCACATCTCTGCCGACATAGGCATCCGCCTCTATTTCTAATCATGGCAAAAGTTATTCTCATTACCGGTGCGAGCAGCGGGATCGGGCGCGATGCGGCTCTGAGGCTGGCCGGCCAGGGGCACAAGGTGTATGCCGCGGCTCGCAGGATGGATAAGTTGGAAGAGTTAGCCAGCGAGAAACAGGGCAATATCTTCCCTCTGGCCCTGGACATAACCGACGAGGCGTCCATCGAGGCGGCCGTGCAGGCAGTCATCCAAAAGGAAGGGCGCATCGACGTGCTGGTGAACAATGCCGGGTTCGGATACTTCGGCCCTATCGAGACGGTTCCCATCGAGGAGGCCCGCAAGCAACTGGATGTCAACATCTTCGGGTTGGCAAGCCTGACGAAAAAGGTCCTTCCGTACATGCGGCAGAACGGCGGCGGGCGCATCATCAACATATCCTCCATCGCCGGCAGGATGACCGTGCCCTTCGGAGGATGGTACAATATCTCCAAGTATGCGGTGGAGGCTTTCAGCGATGCCCTGCGAATGGAGGTAAAGCCCTTTGGCATAAAGGTTTCCATAATCGAACCGGGCGGAATCAAGACTGCCTGGGGAGGAATCGCGGCCGACCATCTGGAGGAGTCTGCGGCGGGCAGCGCCTATGAGGAAAGGGCCGGCCGTTTCGCGCGCATCATCCGCAAGGGATACGGCGGAAACCTGCTTTCCCCGGCATCCCGGATCGCGAAGGCCATCTCCCGCGCCACCAACGCCAGAAGGCCGAAGTTGCGCTATAAAACAGGAACAGGATCCCACATCGGAATCCTGTTCCATGCAATCCTTCCCACGCGCTGGTGGGATGCAATCATCTGTAAATTCCTGGCCTAGAACCGCACTCCGGCGCTGATGGCGAAACTTCCGCCGAGGACATCGGAGGCGAAGAGGTAGGCGGCATCGAGGGTAAAGCCGCTATAGCGGAGGCCGAGGCCGGCGGATGCGTACGTGGGGATGATGCTGTCGCCACCATAGTGGTAGCCGGCGCGGGCGCAGACCATCCCGGACCAGCAGTACTCTACCCCCGCGCCGGCGGCAAGAGCCCCGCTGAAATAGGAATCCACCCTGGCCCTGGCGGAAATGACGTTATCCTCCGTTAATTCATAGGCATATCCGGCGCTGGCGATGAGAGCCGACGGCAGGCTGTATTCGCCGGTGGCCTGCGACTTGACTTTCTGGCCGACGGAGGATACTCCCGCCGCGAAGTCAAGGCCGCTGAACTTGCCGGCCACGAACACATCCGCGGCAATCGCGCTGTTGGAATAATTCTTCGCCGGCTGCTCCTGCGCATACTTCACGTTGACACCGACGGCCAGTTGGTCGAGGATGGCATAACTCACCCCGGCGTTCACCATCATCTCGGTGGGATTGTAATCGGTGGCGACGTCATCGATATAAAGTTTCTCGCCAGTTCCATGCACGAAGGAAAGGGAATAGCCGAGTTTGTCCAGACTGCTTGCAAAACCGCCCCCTATATACTTGGTGGCGCTGAGTTGCGGCATGTAGTTCTGGTAAGACACCCCGCCCCCCAGTTTGACGCCGCTCAAAGGGAGGGTGGCGGAAGAGGATACCCTCGTGCCGCCCATGCCTATCGACGCGGGATTGTAGTCCAGTTGAGTAAAGGGCAGGGCCTCGGAAACAGGCCCCTGGGCCAGTGCTGCCGCCGGTATCAGGCAGGCCGCCAGTATCATATATATCCTTCTCATACTTTTACGACTGTCTTTTTATAGGTTTTACCGTTGTAGGTGATGGTGACGTAATACCGCCCGGGGGCAAGGCCGGCCGTATCGATAGTAAGCGGGTCGAATCCGCTGAATGTCCTGGTCTCTTCATACACCACCCTGCCGGTGGAGTTGACTATGCGGACATGGGTTTCCGCGGGTTCCTCCGTGCGTATGGTCAGTTCTTTGGTGACCGGGGATGGATAAGTTTCGGCATGGTCGTCGGGATCCTCCTTCACCAGCACGGGCACTGAGCAGATGCCGGTCTTGTCGCCGTCGCTGGCGGTGATCCGCACCTCCGCGACGCCGCCCTTGGTGGCCCTGACGCGAATGCTGGTGCCCTGGACGATGACTCCGGCTATGCTTGTGTTGCTGCTGCCGACGTAGTATTCCATGGGGTCTCCTTCGGGATCCCGGAAAATGCTGCTGAACGGGATATTGACCCCGGTGCCTATGCCGTAGAGGATTATATTATCCGGCTGTTTGACTACCTCCGGTGCTTTATTGTCGGGGGTGGTGACGGATTTTACTCCGGACGAGACCGAATAGTTGCGGGACCTGTCGTAGGCGAAGATGGAGACGTAGTAGGTGGTCGAATATGCGAGATCATCTATCGTGGCTGTCAGCTCAGCACCGACGGAAGCGGTTCCCGTCCTGAAATCCAGCATGCTCACGCCAGACGCGAGGGAGGATGGAGTGCTGCTTGCCACCCGGTCGGCATTCTGGCCTATCAGGACCCTGATGCCGACTGCCTTGGTGTCATCGGCATCGGTCGGAACCGTCCATTTCAGGGTCACCTTTTTGCGGACCGGGGTGAGGGAGAAATTGCTGACTTTGTCCGGGGCGATGGTCGAGGGCGGAACGCCAAGGTTGAACGAACCGAGCGCGTCCAGCGCAGGGCCGATATGGGTCTTGCTGGTCTCGTAAGCCTTGTTCGCGCCGTCCAGCAGAAGATGCTTCAGTTCTGTATTGGTGAATTCGGGGCCGCCGAAATACGACACCAGCAATGCCGCCACGCCGCTCACGTGCGGGCAGGCCATCGAAGTGCCACCCATATACCCGTAACTCTGGTAGGCTTCGTTGGCGTCGTATGTGCTCTGATAGAGGTTGAAGATGTTACCGCGGCTATTACCGACTTCATCCGTTTCATTGCCGAATCCACGGCCGTAAAGATCCCCGCCGGGCGCTGCAATATCCACCCAGTTGCCGTAATTGGTATACCAGGTAGGCTTCCAGTCCGGACCGGAGGCTCCCACTGCTATCACGGGTTCATAATCCGCAGGAACTCCGTAGGGGATGGCATCGTTGCCGGCGGCGAATATCACCACACCGCCCTTCATGGGGGAATCGGGGAGTTGGTTGCCATAGTTGTCGCATCCGGCACGGGCGATGAAATAGTCGATGCCCTCTTTTTCGTAGTCTTCTATCGAATCGTTCTGGGCATCCTGCAAACCCTTGGAGGTGATATCTCCATGCTCGTCGTATTCATAACTATGCCCCCAACTATTCTGGCAGATGACGGCTCCGTGGTCCGCGCCCCATTTGATGGCGCGCATAAAGCCGGAACCCTCGGCAACCTCATCCTCTCCGATGAACACCTGGCAACTCAAGATTTTGACTCCGGGGATGCCGGCCGCATAATCTCCCCCCGCGATGCCGGCGACGCCTACTCCGTTGTTGCGGATGGCGGCGATGATGCCTGCCACGTGGGTGCCGTGGGCATCTCCGGTTATTCTGGTGGTGTTATTCACGAAATCGTAACTGCCGTTCTTCCCTGCGGGGATGCAGTTGGCGGCAATATCCGGATGACTCAGGTCGACTCCGCCATCCACTACGGACACTATAACATCACTGCTGCCGGTGGTGTAAAAATCCCATACATCCGCCACGTTGATGCTGGCACCCTCGTTCGAGGAGTACACCGTCTTGCCTTCTTTGATGGTCATGTTGATGGAGCGGTCGTTGTAGAGATCCCACTGCCAATGGAAGTAAGGATCGTTGGGAAGGCCCAGGCGCTTGATTTTGCGGGGCTTGCATATCTTCTCCACTCCGTCTACGGCACTCAGTGCATCCCCGGCCTTGACCAGGGCTCTGGAACTGTCGTATCTTACGATATACCATCTGTGGAGGCCATCCTCGCGGGTGCGGGGCTCAAACTCGCCGGCATAGGGGTAGAGCCTTTCGTATGATACTATGCAGAGATCGTCGATGGCATCGTTGAAACTCTGGGATTTAGTGTAGATTTTATTCTCTTCCGTCGCCCCCTCCAGGATTTCCACAAGGGAATCATCTACCTTGATTATTGCGCTTTTAATCAGATCGCTTTCGTTGGTTTGCCCGCCGGCAGCGGTTTCGGGGACGGGCACCTCGCGGAACTCGACCTTGGCGCAAGCCACAACTGCCGTACAGACCAGCAGGGCGATCAATGATTTAACTTTCATTTATTCTTCAGCGTTTTACCAGCCAGTGCCCGCCTTTGTCGGGACCGACGCGGAGTAGCGCTCCGGTTTGTTTAAGTTTGGCGATGTGTTTTTCTACCCCCTTGGCAGAGATTCCGAGGATCTCCGCAAGTTCCGCGGTGGTGTAGCGCGGATGGAGGCTCAGGATATCCAGGATGCGGGTGGAGTTCTTGATGGGGAGATCCTTTGGAACGGTCGCTTCGGCTTTGGGTGCGGCGGATATCTTTGGCTCGATACCGAATTCTATCAGTATCATATTCATCAGCAATCCGGCCACCAGACCGTTCCCTTTGGGCCAGAGATTGGCCTCCTGTACCTTGTTCTGGATTGCCTTGGCGGCCTGTTTCAGGCCCTCATCCTTCAGGGTACGGGCGTGCATGCGGGCCTCGTTCGCCTCATGGCAGATTGCCTGCAGGGCGGCCTCGTCGCTGACCCTGTCGCAGTCGAAACCGTAACTTTTCAAAGCCTTGGCCGCCAGGAGTTTGATGCGGTATGCGCTCCACACCTGGTGCCCCTCGGCATCCTTGATCGCGGCATCGTAAGCAGCCTTCATGTCCAGATTGAGGAGTTGCTCCGCGATGGTCTTGCCCTCGCTGCTGACCCCATGGTCCAGCAGGCGGGTATTCTGCGCCAAAGTCAGCGTAGAACCCTCCCTGGCCGTGGAATTGGTTATAAGTGTATATAATTTCGTCTTGTCCATTAGTTTACAAATATAACGATTTTCATCGTTATTGTTGTATCTTTGCTTTTCGGAATGAAACGCTCCGCGCTCATACTCGCACTGCTTTTGATACCGCGGCCTGTGGCTCACCCGTCCGGAAAAATTTCAGCGCCGACTCATCGCCGGCGCCGATATCAGGCTCTGCCAATCCGCCTCCCTCAATCTCTACTACATGTTCAAAACGGCCTACCCTTCGCGCTCGGACATCAACGTCCTCGGCCTGGGGCTGACCGTCAATCTCTAGCAATACAGTCCGCCGTTGACGGCGATGACCTGGCCGGTGACATAGGATGAGAGGTCGCTGGCGAGGAAGAGCGCCGCGTTGGCGATGTCCTCGGGGGTGCCGCCGCGCTTGAGGGGGATGGCCTTGATGTATTCCTCCCGGACTGCTTCGGGCAGGGCGTTGGTCATGTCGGAAATGATGAAGCCGGGGGCGATGGCGTTGGCGCGGATGCCGCGGGATCCCATCTCCTTCGCGACCGATTTCGCCATGGCGATGAGGCCTGCCTTCGTGGCGGCGTAGTTCACCTGCCCGGGGTTGCCCATCTGGCCGGCAATGGATGCCATGTTGATGATGCTGCCGCTTCTAGTGCGGGCCATCGCGGGCACTACCGCATGCATGAAGTTGAAGGCGGATTTCATGTTGACCGCGATCACGGCGTCCCACTGCTCCTCGGTCATGCGCATGACGAGGCCGTCTTTGGTGATGCCGGCGTTGTTGACGAGGATGTCGATCTTGCCGAAGTCGGCAAGTATCTGCTCCACAATTTGTTGCGTTTGTTCGAAGTTGGCCGCGTTGCTTTCGTAGGCCTTGACTTTGTGGCCAAGGGCCGCGATTTCCGCGACTGTATCCTGGTTCACCACGAGGTCGGTGAATGCGATGTCGGCGCCTTCTGCCGCGTATTTAAGGGCGATGGCTTTGCCGATTCCTCTGGATGCGCCCGTGATGAGGGCGACTTTTCCGTCTAGTAGTCCCATATATTGTTGTTTTTAGATTCCTTCGCTGCGCTCGGAATGACAGTGGCTGCGCTCGGAATGACAGTTAGTCGGCTGCCATAGCCGCTTCCACGTCGTCCGGGGAGGCGGGGAGGCGGGGGCCGCCGAGGCGGCGGGCGCCGGTTTCCGTCACCAGAACATCATCTTCGAGGCGGATGCCGCCGAAATCGAAATATCCTTCTTCCAGGGCGGCGTAGTTCACGAACGGGCGGCCCTCCTTCTTCCAGAGCCGGATGAGGTCCGGGATGAAGTAGATGCCGGGCTCGTCGGTGATGACATTGCCAGGCACCAGCCTGCGGGCCATGCGCAGCGAACGCAGCCCGAGCTGGGTAGAACGCTTCTGGTCGGGATCGTATCCCACCAGATCCTCACCCAAATCCTCCATATCATGCACGTCCAGGCCCATGTTATGACCAAGGCCGTGGGGCATGAAGAGACCTGCGGTGCCGGCGGCCACCATCTCGTCGAGATCGCCCTTCACCAGTCCCAACTGGCTGAGACGGTCGAGCATCAGGCGGGCGACGGCGAGGTGCACGTCACGATAGGCGGTGCCGGGTTTGGTCAGGGAGAACGCCAGTTCGTGGCAGTCATATACTATGCTGTAGATATCCCTCTGCTTGGGGGTATACTTGCCGCCGGTGGGATAGGTGCGGGTGAAGTCGGATGCGTAGTGCGAGTTGCTCTCCGCGCCGGCATCGATCACCATCAGTTTGCCGGGTTCGATGGGGAAGGCGTGCCCGTGGTTGTGGAAGACCTCCCCGTGCTGTGTAAGGATGGTGGCGAAACTTACTCCCCACCCTTCCGCGAGGGTAACCCCTTCCATCTCACCTACAATCTCCTGTTCCACCCTACCAAGGCGGATGCCCTTGCGGGCGGTGGTGTGCATCTTCTGCCCCAGTACGCAGGCGGCGTCGATCTCTGCGATTTCCTCGTGGGTTTTGACCAGGCGGATGCTGATGATGGCGCGGATGAGGGCCTCGGAGGGTTTTTATTTGCCCAGGCTCTGGAGTTTGTATGTGTTGTACCAGCGGGACGGGGGGATGCTGTGGATCTTGCGTCCCTGCACGATAGCCTGGCTGACTGCCCAGTCGAGTTTGGCGTAGGGTTCGCTGTTGGCGATGCCGACTTTCGCGGCCTGCTCCGCCACGGAGGGCTGGGGCCCGGTCCAGATGATATCGTCGATGCTGAAATCGTCGGCGTAGAGGGTTTCCTTGCCGGAATCCAGGTCGATGACCGCCGCCATTCTGGGCTCGTCCAGACCGAAATAGTAGAGCCAGGTGCTGTCCTGGCGGAACTTGTAGCAATTGTCTTTATATTGGGCCGGGGCTTCCGCGTTGCCGATGAAGACCGCGATGCCGCTTTCGCCCTTCAGAAGTTGCCGCAGCTGGTTGCGGCGCGAGGTATAGGTTTCCTTACTGAACATAGTATTGCAAAGATAATAATTTCTGCCGAAAAAGGCCCCCATGCCGGTCGCGCCCCTCCGCCCCTCATGCCGGACCCGATCCGGCACCCCCTCTCACCCCTACACATTATCTAGTGCTAGTAACGTCCCGAATTTCTGCAGGTTACTAGCAAA